>CALFOA010000120.1 GCA_937919795.1 uncultured Neisseria sp. | reverse complement strand
GACGCCGTAGGCTTTGAAATTGTCGCCGGCTTCGCAAAACAGGGTGCCGACGCTGGCTTTGCGGCCGGCACCGGATACGCCGGATTTGCAGTCGGCAATCAGCGGTTTGCCTTCTTGCAGTGTACCGGCTTTCAATAAGGGCAACAGCGCGAGCGACACGCAGGTGGGGTAGCAGCCGGGCACTGCAATCAGGCGGGCTTTAGCGATGGATTCGCGGTTCATTTCGCACAGGCCGTAAACGGCTTCTTTGAGGGTATCGGTACTGCTGTGTTGGTGTTTGTACCAATGTTCCCACACGGGAACGTCTTGCAGGCGGTAGTCGGCGGAAAGGTCGATTACGCGCACACCTTTTTCGAGCAGGGCGGGAGCATCTTGCATGGCGACGCCGTGCGGGGTGGCGAAGAACACCACGTCGCATTGGTCTAAGCCCGCTTCATCGGGCGTTTGGAAATGCAAATCGTAAACATGGCGCAGATTGGGGAAGTAATCGGCAATGTGGATACCGGCTTCGCCGCGGCTGGTGATGGCGGTGACTTCGGCGTTCGGATGGTTGGCCAATAGGCGTAACAACTCGACGCCGGTATAACCGGTGGCACCGACGATGCCGATTTTGATTTTGGGCAAAGCGCTCATGTTTATTTATCCTTTCATTATTGGAATCCAAAGTGTAAACGGATAATGCCTGTCTGAAAAGTCCGAGACCTTTACAAAGATACCATCTGCGGCGCATTTCTGCGTTGTGCGCTGCTCGCTCGCTTGTCTATCTTCATGATATGCCTGCGCTCGCTGTGCTGCTACGCCTTGAACTGCATCCGCATCTGGTATCTTTGTAAAGGCCTCGGGGCTTTTACATTCTCACCTGCGAACCCATCTCAATCACGCGATTGGAAGGAATATTGTAGAAGTGGGTAACCGGCGTGCTGTTGCGGTAAAGACGGCGGAACGCACGGGTACGCAGGCGGTTCATGCCGCCCGGTGGCGTTTTGGTGGCCACGGTAATGCTGTCGCGCGACAGGAAAAAGGAGGTATCCATGGTTTCTAAGTCGACATCATGCGCGCGGCAATGCAGCAGCAGATGGCGGATATTCGGCGTTTCCTGAAAACCGTAATCGGCGGTAATGCGTACAAAGTTTTTGGTGAGCGGTTCAACTTCAATACGCTCGTCGGCGTGTACATAAGGCACATCGGCGGTGCGTATGGTAAGGATAACATTGTATTCGTGCAGCACTTTATTGTGCTTCAGGTTGTGCAGCAGCGCGCTGGGTACCGCATTCGGATTGCTGACCATAAACACGGCATTGCCTGCCACGCTTTGCGGCGGATATTCGGCAAGGTTTTGCAGGAAGGGCACCAATTCCAGCCCGCCGTGCGATTGTTGATGGTGCAGGATTTCGCGGCCTTTGCGCCAAGTAGAAAAGATGAACACCAACAACACCGCAATCAGCAGCGGCAGCCAGCCGCCGGAAGGAATCTTCAAGAGGTTGGACGCAAAGAAGGTGATGTCGAAGGCGAGGAAGGTGAGGGTGAGCAGGCCGACCAAGGGTAGCGGCCAGCGCCATTTTTTGTACATCACCACGCTGAACATCAAGGTGGTCAGAATCATGGTACCGGTGGCGGCGATGCCGTAAGCGGCGGCGAGATTGCCGGAAGTACGGAAGGTAACGATCACCACCAATACCGCCGCCAGCAGCAGCCAGTTCACCGCCGGCATATAGATTTGGCCGATTTCGGTGTCGCTGGTGTGCTTAATCAGCATACGCGGCGACAAACCGAGCTGGATGGCTTGTTGGGTTAGCGAATAGGCACCGGAAATCACCGCCTGGCTGGCGATGATGGTGGCGGCGGTGGCGAGTACAATCAGCGGAATCAAGCCCCATTGCGGCACGCTTTTGAAAAAGGGGTTGTCGATGGCGGAAGGGTCGCGCAACAGCAATGCGCCCTGGCCGATATAGTTGAGCGCCAGCGCCGGCAATACCATGCCGAGCCAGGCGGTTTGAATTGGTTTGCGGCCGAAGTGGCCCATATCGGCATACAAAGCTTCAGCGCCGGTTACTGCCAGTACCACCGCACCGAGGCTGACAAAGCCATGCCAGCCGTGGTGCGTGGCAAAATGAATGCCGTAATACGGGTTTACGGCCATCCATACATGCGGGTTTTGGCTGATTTGGTACAAGCCGGCCAGTGCCAACACGGAAAACCAGACCAGCATAATCGGGCCAAACAGCGCGCCGATGCGCTGGGTGCCGTATTTTTGAATTAAAAACAGAATCACGAGCACAGTGAGCGCAATCGGCATCACCCAATGCTCGAAATCGGGGTTAATCACAATCAAACCTTCGGAGGCGGAAAGCACCGAAATGGCGGGGGTGATAATGGCGTCGCCGAAAAACAACGCGGTACCGGTTAAGCCCGCCAGCAGCATCCACCATGCCGGTTTGCCGCTCAACTGCTGCACCGCCTGCTGCATCATGATGACCACACCGCCTTCGCCACGGTTGTCGGCACGCAATACAAACAGTACGTATTTCAGCGTCACAATCAGCAGCAACGCCCAGATAATCAGCGAGAGAAAGCCGAATACATTGGTTTCGTTAACCGGTAGTTGGGAAGCGGCAAAAGTTTCTTTGAAAGTATAGAGCGGGCTGGTGCCGATGTCGCCGTAAACAATACCGAGCGCGGCTAGCGTCATGGCGGCGATAGAGTGATTGTGTTTCATAAGCAGGGGGAAGTTGCCTGATAGATAGAGTGATTAGTTTACGCCGCTTATTGGTGAAATAACAGTAGAAAACTGCTTATAGCGAAAAAACTTTATTTCTGCTACGGCGTTGCTACGCCTAGCCGTACTAGGTGTACTGTCTGCGGCTTGCGGCCTTGTAGCAAAAAGAATTTTTTCCGCTATATAAAATGATAAATTTGCGTATAACAATGCCTGTCTGAAAGACTTTTCAGACAGGCATTGTTTAAGTATCAACCCGCTTTGCCGTCGATACGCGGTTTAGTTAACCAAGGCAGGTAGCGGTAGGCATAAAGCAACAGTGCGAGGGCGAATAGCACGGCGGATAAGCGCATGCTGTGCAGATAAGCGGTAGCGTTTACCGCCATCAAAGCGGCGGAAACGGCGCGCAAGATGGCCGCTGCCAGCATCAATACAAAAG
>CALFOA010000119.1 GCA_937919795.1 uncultured Neisseria sp. | reverse complement strand
TTGCCATTGCTGGCCACTGTAGGTACTAAGGTTAGTGTTTTACCTTGAATCAGACGATTAGCGCTAGCATTCATCGTCATGGTAATGACGCCGGAAGCATCAACTACCGCCGATTGCAGATAACGACCATAAGGGCTACTGGCATTAGAATAATCGCCAATAGGAGACCAACCTTGGCCAAAATAAGTGGTACTGACATCCATCTTAATCGCGCTGGCAAAGATTAAAGCTTCGCTTATCTGCGCTCTGGCCGCATAATTATCGTACATCGGCAGTGCAATCGCCGCCAGAATACCGATAATCGCCACCACAATCATCAACTCAATTAAGGTAAAGCCTTTTTGCAGGGTCGCTTTCATTTAGCACCGTTTTGTGTTTATTCTGTTTTTATGGATATAAAACCTACATTTACAACCGAATGCGGCGTTTTTCGCCATTTGGCACGGATGCAGGTTTTAAATTACAGTTTTTGATAAAACAAAAACGTACCTTCCAGCTGAAAGGTACGTTTTAGACTATTCCAGCTAAATCAATTAGCCTACGCTAACATTAACGGCAAGCTGCAGGAACGTATTTAGCAGAAGCTGAAGAAGTACAAGTCCAATGCATTGAGCCAGAAGTAGCGCGCGGGGTTAAAACCAAGTTGGTACCAGCGATACCAGCAGCAACGTTATCGGCTCTGATGGTTGAAGTAATCACACCGCTAGCAATATTTACTGATGCTACATATTTACCGCTGATATCAGATGCAGCTGAGATGCCCGCAGAAGCATTGTTAGCCGGCATTACGCCTCGATCCGCAAAGAATTCAGTTACTGCACCTTTTTGGCCGTCAGCCAAAACCATGGCTTCAGACATTTGGGCACGTGCGGTGTAATCTTGGTAAGCCGGCAGGGCGATAGCGGCCAGAATACCGATAATTGCTACAACGATCATCAACTCGATCAGGGTGAAACCTTTTTGGATTGCTTTCATGTTTTTTAAACTCCGTATTAGATGTATTGAGTAGTTAAGTTAAATCCCGCAACGTGGTTGGCCACGTTTTTCCTTTATTTGGCACCCGCTGCCCCATGCAGCGCTTGCAGTTAAAGTCGGATGGGTTTTCAGCTTGCCTCTGCGGCGTGCTGTGTTTCCATGTAAAGATAGGAAGCAATCGGTGTGCCAAAATTGGATTTGTTTGAGAAAATATTTAACTACATGTTTTAAAACTAAAAAACATCAAGCAGATTACTGAGCTGCCGCTCTAATACACTGACACTATCGGGCAGCATGCCGTTTTTCGTCATTCTTTACAAAATCATGCTTTTTTTAACTGCCGTTTTTCGTCACTTGCTCGGTTAACTGCTCGATTTAGGGTGATTATTACGATGTATATAGAAAACATTTAGGATGATTGGAAAGCCTATTATGACCATATCGGCTGCATTATGTTTATGTCATTATTTAAAAAGATCTCTATCGTTTGGTTTCTTTAAATAACGCTGGATAAACAGACTCTGAGAACGCGGGCGGCTCGCCCGCATTTGCCCATAGGGCAAATTGGGTAGAACCTCTAGGCAAACAATTTAATGAAATCCGCGTATCGTCATGCTCGGGCTTGACTCGGGTATCTTGATATTCACGGGAAACGCAAGATACTCTGGTCAAGCCCGAGCATGATGAAGGTGGCTATTTTTCAGTTTATCTACTATATGATTCAAGTATTGCTAGAAGTTCATCCACTTGATGCAAGCGTACCGCTTGCCTGCGGGCGAGCCACCCGCGCTCCCAGAATGCCTGCCTGAACGGAATGTTTGAATTGATTTCATTTAGCAAGTGGTACAACTTAGACATCGTTTATATATTTCGCCTTCAGAACATGGCTTCCCCTTTCAGCGTTGCCGTAAGAATTTACTTAAACTCTCTCTTTAATCAGAGTAGAATGAAGTAGTGCCGTGTAACTGTGGTAGTTAAACAGTATGCCTTGATAGAATCATGGTTTGCGGGCTTTCTTGCCGGTTAAACTGCTTATAAACAAATAGCCAACATAATAGGAGAACAATATGTCTGACCATCAGCTTCAACCTTTTGAAAAAATTGATACCAGCGATGCCAAAAGCCGTTTGGAAATTTTTGAAGAAGCCGTCCTCAAGCATAAAGGCAAGGTGAGTGGCGAGGATTCGGGTTCTGCGCCGTTGCCGGCCAACTATCCTTACCGTACGCGCATGAGCCGCCGTCAGTATGAAAAAGAAAAGAGACTGCTGCAAATTGAGTTGTTGAAAGTGCAAAGCTGGGTGAAAGAAACCGGCCAGCGTATTGTGGGCTTGTTTGAAGGTCGTGATGCGGCGGGTAAAGGTGGTACGATTAAGCGTTATATGGAACATCTGAATCCGCGTGGTGCGCGGGTGGTGGCTTTGGAAAAGCCCACTGAAACGGAGCGCGGCCAGTGGTATTTCCAACGCTATATCCAAAACCTGCCGACAGCGGGCGAAATTGTGTTCTTCGACCGTTCTTGGTACAACCGTGCAGGCGTGGAGCGGGTAATGGGCTTCTGCGAACCGAATGAATATCTGCTGTTTATGCGCCAAACACCGGAATTCGAGCGTATGCTGGTGGCCAGCGGCATTCATTTGTTTAAATTTTGGTTCTCGGTGAGCCGTGAAGAGCAGTTGCGCCGCTTTATTTCGCGCCGTGATGATCCGCTGAAGCATTGGAAATTGTCGCCGGTGGATATTCAGTCGCTCGACCGCTGGGATGATTACACCGATGCGAAAAATGCGATGTTCTTCCATACCCACACCGGTGATGCGCCGTGGACGATTGTGAAATCGGACGATAAAAAACGGGCGCGTTTGAACTGTATCCGCTATTTCCTGCTGCAACTGGATTATCCGGGCAAGGATTTGAAAGCGATCGGCGAATTGGATCTTCAGATTATTAATGTGCCGACTACTCAGTTCCGCGACAGTAATTTTGATATTATTGCTGATTGATGTTGTTGGGATGATAAACGCCTGTCTGAAAGGTTTTTCAGACAGGCGTTTTATTTTTTCCTTTATTGATTGTGGTCTGCCGGATTAGCAGTAGGCTGGGCTTTTAGCCCAGCAACCTCTATAGCCGATAAGCTGGCGTAAACAGTATTTCAGGGCAGCAAGCCTTTTGCCCTCTCCCTAACCCTCTCTCACGGGGGAGGGAACAGGTTGCAGGAAACGATTAAGTTTTCCATGTATAGCCAAATAACTTGCAATAACCGTATCGTCATACTCGGGCTTGACCCGAGTATCTTGCTTTTCAAAGACAATGGGAGATACTCGGGTCAAGCCCGAGTATGACGAAGGTGGCTGACTATTAAGTTTAGCGACTATATTTAAACAACACCTGTCCGAATATATACAGTCACCTCAAACAAAATGCCTGTCTGAAAAAAAACTTTTCAGACTGGCATTTTTATATTCAAACAACCTTTCAACTGCGCGCCAACAACTCTTCCGCCAGCGCCAGATAAGCCAGCGTCCCCTTGGCTTTGGCGTCATAGGCCAGCGCAGGCAGACCGTGGCTGGGGGCTTCGGCCAGGCGCACGTTGCGCGGGATGGTGGTCTCAAACAACTGCTTGCCGAAATGCGCCTGCAATTGTTCAGTAACCTCTTGCGAAAGGCGGCTGCGGCTGTCGTACAGCGTGCGCACGATGGCGAGGATGTCCAAACGCGGGTTGATGGCTTGGCGGATTTTGCGCACGGTGGCGACCAGATCGGAAATGCCTTCCAGCGCGTAATATTCGCACACCATCGGCACGATTACGCCTTCGGCGGCCACCAGCCCGTTGAGGGTCAGCAGGGTCAGCGTGGGCGGGCAGTCAATTAATACAAAATCGTAATCGGCCAGCACCGGCTCCAACGCGTTTTTCAGGCGCATTTCGCGGGCGATTTCCTGCACCAATTCCACTTCGGCACCGGCCAGCGTGCGGTTGGCGGCCAATACATCATAGCCGCCGGCTTCGCTGTGAATCACTGCGTCCTTCACTTCCGCTTCACCCAGCAACACCTGATAAACGCCGCTCTCAATGCTGCTTTTATCGACACCGCTGCCGGTGGTGGCGTTGCCCTGCGGATCCAAATCAATCACCAACACCCGCTTGCCGTGATGCGCCAGCGAGGCGGCCAGATTAACCACGGTGGTGGTTTTGCCGACGCCGCCTTTTTGGTTGGCTACGGCGATAATTTTTGTTGTCATCAGCCTGCCCTTTATGCTTTCTTCGGGCGCATAATCACCATGTGGCGCTCGCCCTGCAACATCGGAATTTCGATTTTTTCCACTTTTTCTACTACCACCGAAGCAGGCACGTGTTCCAATTCTTCATAGGGATACACGCCTTTCATCGCCGCCCAGTAGCCGTTTTCGTTCAGCAGGTGCTTGGTTAGCGAAATAAAATCGGCCAACTCGGCAAACGCGCGGCTGGTGACCACGTCCACATTTTTATCGTGCATGGCTTCCACCCGGCCGCTGGCCACAGTCACGTTGCTCAAGCCCAGCTCGATTACCACCTGCTGCAAAAAAGTAGTTTTTTTGGTGTTGGAATCCAACAGGGTAATCTGCAAATCCGGCCGGCAAATGGCGGTGGGAATACCGGGCATACCGCCGCCGGAGCCTACATCCATCAGGGTTTTAGCCTCTTTGATGTAGTCCAGCAGGCTCAAGCTGTCGAGAATGTGGTGGCTGATCATTTTGTGCTCATCGCGCAGCGCGGTGAGGTTGTAGGTGCTGTTCCATTTTTTCAACAGGGCAACGTATTCCAGCAGCAATAATTGCTGTGCCGTCGTCAGCTTTAGCCCCATCTGCTGCAAACCGGCTTGCAGTTGTTGTTTGCTGTCCATTTTCTTCTTAACCTTAACGCAATTTCTGATTGGGCATAATCTTATCCGAAAACGCGCTGCTACGGGGATGAATTGTTTGAAAGCCTGTCTGAAAACTGATTCATATATGGTCATACTCGGGCTTGACCCGAGTATCTTTTTGGTTTCCGGAAGGCTGGAGATACTCGGGTCAAGCCCGAGTATGACGAGTATAGTGAGAACTATAGCGAAAGTAATAAAGAATTGATACAAGGCAGCGAGCTGCAGACAGTACAGT
>CALFOA010000118.1 GCA_937919795.1 uncultured Neisseria sp. | reverse complement strand
CGCTACTTTGCTCAACAGCCTGCAAATCTTTTTTCTTTCCGCCATCGGCTTTTTCTGGTTTGGCGAAAAACTCAATAAACTGCAAATAGTCAGCCTCATTATTGCGGTGAGCGGCGTGGCACTGATTGCCAGCCCTGAGTTCGGTCACAATCATAATGCGGTATGGGGGTTTGTTAGCGGTATTGTGTCCGGCTCCATGTTAGCTTTATCAATGATCTTCATCCGTAAAAGCCATGAAGAAGGCCACGCCGCGCTGTTTCCCATGATGATGCTGGTAAGCGCCGGTGGCATGGCGGCAATGATATTGCCCTCGCTGCTTTTTAATTTTGATAGCCTTTATCCCACCACTTGGCGCGATGTCGGCCTGATTTTGATTTACGGCGCGGTGATGCAGTGCCTCGCTTGGGGCTTGATTGCCTACACCATACCGTTGCTCACCCTGTCGATGACCGGCTTATTATTGCTAAGCGAACCGGTGGCGGCGCTGGTAATCGACTACTTTTTGTTGAACAAACCGATTAACGCGCTGCAATGGGCGGGTGCGGCGCTCACCCTGTTTGCGATTTACCTCGGTTCACTCAAACCGAAGCCCTGAAAACATGCTAAAATAACCGCCTTTTCAACCGCGTGACAAACCGCATCATGAACCCATTCGCCCAAGCCTTATCCGCCGCACTCGAATTGTGCATCGCCACGCAGGAAGTGGCCAAACAGCGTGCGCCAGTGGGTTTTATGTACCGCGAAGAAGCGGTGTTCGAGCACGACAGCGGCTGGCGCTTCTTTGCCGGCGACGAATCCGACGAATACACCGCCGACAACCAAAACTTTCAGGTGTGCAGCCTCAGCGACATTCTCGCGGCCAATCCCGAAATCCAAACCTTTTTACAAGAAACCTCCGGTGCCTGGGAATGGCAAGAGCCGGAAGGTTTCGTTCCCGTTGCCGACTGGCAGCCTGAAAACTAATTTTCAAGGAAAATCATGAACATCATCGAACCCAACCACAACGGCGAAAACCTGCGCATCGGCATCGTACAAGCCCGTTTCACCAACGAAGTCGGCAGCGCCATGCTGAAAGTGGCCGTTGCCAAGCTGGAAGAGCTGGGCGTTGCCTCTGAAAACATCACCGTGACTACCGTACCCGGCGCGCTGGAAGTGCCGTTGATTCTGCAAGGCATGGCCGGTACCCAGCAATTCGACGCGCTGATTGCCTTGGGCTGCATCATCCGCGGTGAAACTTACCATTTCGAACTGGTGGCGAACGAATCCGGCGCCGCCGTTACCCGCGTGGCGCTGGATTACAACATCCCGATCGCCAACGCTATCCTCACCACCGAAAACGACGAGCAGGCACACGCCCGCATCGAAGAGAAAGCCAGCGACGCCGCCGTGGTAGCCGTGGAATGCGGCAATCTGGTGAACCTGTTGCTCAGCGAACACGACGATTAAGGATACGCCATGAAAATCAGCCCCCGCCGCCGCGCACGCGAATTTGCCGTACAAGCGCTGTATCAGGTCGCTATTGGTGAAATCGGCGTCAACGAAGTAGCCAAAAACATCCGCGAAGCCTCCGATTTCGGCCGTGCCGACGAAGCCTTGTTTACCGCTATTTTCTTCGGTGCACAAAGCAACAAAGCTGAATACATGGCCATCATCCGCCCGCTGCTCGACCGCGATGAAAAAGACATCAGCCCGATCGAGCGCGCCGTATTGCTGATGGCCTGCCACGAGTTGAAAGCGATGCCGGAAACCCCCTATCCGGTAATCATCAACGAAGCCATCGAAGTCACCAAAACCTACGGCGGCACCGACGGCCACAAATTTGTAAACGGCATTCTGGATAAACTGGCCGCACAACTGCGCCCGAACGATCCTAAACGCAGTTAAAGCGCTAAAGAGATCAATATGCCTGTCTGAAAACTTACCCACTTGTTTTCAGACAGGCATTGTTCAACTAGCCCTATTTTTATACCCCAAAAAATGCTTATGAACGCCAAATTCATCACCCTAGACGGCATAGACGGTGCCGGTAAATCCACCAATCTCGCTGTGATTAAAAACTGGTTTGAGCAACGCCAACTGCCGGTACTGTTCACCCGCGAGCCGGGCGGTACGCCGGTAGGCGAAGCCTTGCGCGAAATCTTGCTTAATCCCGCCACCCAAGCCGGTTTACGTACCGAAACGCTGATGATGTTTGCCGCCCGCTGCCAGCACATCGAAGAAGTGATACAGCCTGCATTGGCGCGCGGTGTACACGTGGTATCAGACCGCTTTACCGATGCCACTTTTGCCTATCAGGGCGGTGGCCGCGGCGTACCGGCAGCCGACATCGAAGCACTGGAAAACTGGGTGCAAGGCAGTCTACGTCCGGATTTAACCCTTTTGCTGGACGTACCATTGGAAGTTTCCATGGCGCGTATCGCCGAAACCCGCGAAAAAGACCGTTTCGAGCAGGAAACCGCCGACTTCTTCACCCGCGTGCGTACCGCTTATCTGCAACGCGCCAGCGCCGCGCCCGAACGCTATGCGGTGATCGACAGCAACCGCGAGCGCGCCGCCGTTTCGCTGTCAATCGAACAGGCCTTAGATACGCTGTTTGCCTGATTGCGCTATAATCAATGCCTGTCTGAAAGCTTGAACATTCCTCACATGATTTACCACTGGCATCAGCCGCAATGGCGGCAACTCACCGCACACTGGCAAAACCAGCCCAACGCTTGGCTGTTTTCCGGCAAAGCGCATACCGGTAAAACCGCGTTTGCCCGCCATCTGGCGCAAGCCCTGTTGTGCGAAAGCCCTGCCGCTTCGCACGAGCCTTGCGGTACTTGCCCTTCCTGCCATTTGTTTCAGCAAAACAGCCACCCCGACTTTTACGAACTCACACCCGAAACCCCCGAAGAAGAAGGCAGCGGCCGCAAACTGTTACAAATCAAAATCGATGCTGTACGCTCAGTGATTGAAAGCATCCAGCTCACTTCCGTGCGCGGCGGGCGGCGTGTGGTGTTGGTGCATCCGGCCGAAAGCATGAACCTGCAAGCGGCCAACGGCTTATTGAAAGTTTTGGAAGAACCGCCCGCTGATGTGGAATTTTTGCTGGTGAGCCACCAGCGCGACAAATTATTACCCACCATCAAAAGCCGCTGCCGCCAATTGGTGCTGCCCGCACCGGCACACGCCGAAGCCTTGGCCTATTTGGAAGAGCAGCAAGT
>CALFOA010000117.1 GCA_937919795.1 uncultured Neisseria sp. | reverse complement strand
ATATGGCACACCGGGCTTTGATCATCACGCAGGGTGTCGAGTTGGTGTTGAGCGAAATAGCCGATATTGAGTTTATCGGACTTTACCATCTGGCCGGCCTGCAAATCCAATTCACCCGCCAAGGCTTTGATAAAAGTGGATTTACCGCTGCCGTTCACCCCCAATAAACCGTAGCGAGCACCGCTTTCCAGCGATAGGCTGATGTCGTGTAATACAGTATTGTCGCCATAGCCCAAATCAGCTTTATCGAGTTTCAACAAGGGGTTGGGCAGATGAGCGGGGCTTTCAAATTCAAAACTGAATTCGCTATCGAGATGAGCGGGCGCGATACGTTCGAGCTTGGCCAAGGCCTTCATGCGGCTTTGCGCCTGCACGGCTTTGGTGGCTTTGGCTTTAAAGCGATCAATAAACGATTGCAGATGCTGAATGTGCGCCTGCTGCTTGATATAAGCGGCCTGCTGTTGCGCCAAACGTTGGGCGCGTTCGTTTTGGTAGAAATCGTAGTTGCCGCCGTAGAGCGTGAGTTTTTGGTTGGATAGCTCAACGGTTTGAGTGGTAGCCGCATTCAGAAAATCTCTGTCGTGCGAAATGATGATTTGCGTACACGGTAGGCTGGCAAGATGGTTTTCCAGCCACAATACCGTTTCCAAATCCAAGTGGTTGGTCGGTTCATCGAGCAGCAATAAATCGGCACGGCACATCAAGGCCTGCGCCAAGTTCAAGCGCATCCGCCAGCCGCCGGAAAACGCTTTGACGCTTTTGCTGTGCTCCTGCTGCGAAAAACCCAAACCGTTCAACAGTTTTGCCGCGCGGGCGGGCGCGGTATAGGCATCGATTTCTTCCAGCTTGGCATGATATTCGGCGATTTTCATGCCGTCGTTTTGTGCTTCGGCGGTGTTTAAGGCTGTCTGAAAACTTTGCAATTCGGCATCGCCCTGCAACACATAATCCAGCGCTGAAACTTCAAGCGCAGGTGTTTCCTGCGCCACCGCTGCCAGTTTCCAATGTTTCGGAATCAAAATATCACCGCCATCCTGCATGATTTCGCCTTTAATCAGGGCAAACAAGCTGGATTTGCCGGTGCCGTTTTTGCCGATTAAGCCGATGCGCTGGCCAGGATTAACCGTAAGACTGGCTTTATCAAGCAATACTTTCAGGCCGCGTTGCAGGGTGAGGTTTTTGAGTTCGATCATGGTGTGGTGCGGGTGACGGATAAAAGAGATTATTTTAACTGAAATAACAACAGCCCGCCTGTTCTTAAAACTCTGTTTAGGCTAGCTGCATTTGTTTTTCAGACAGGCATTAAATACCTGTCTGAAAGAAAACCGCCGCCTGTTTGCACAAGCAGCGGTTTCTTTATATTTAAACCATTATGGCTTAGTTGGCTTTTTGGTTTTTCAACTCGTTGGCCAGATACAACCACGTTTCAATCACGGTATCCGGATTCAGCGACAGGCTGCTGATTTCCTCTTCCACCAACCATTTGGCGAAATCAGGATGATCAGACGGGCCTTGGCCGCAAATGCCGACATATTTGTTGTGCTTGCGGCAAGCGGAAATCGCTAAATGCAGCATCACTTTCACCGCAGCGTTGCGCTCGTCGAAAGTTGCGGCAATCGGGCCACCGCTGTCGCGGTCTACACCCAAAGTCAGCTGGGTCATGTCGTTGGAACCGATGGAGAAGCCATCGAAGTATTGCAGGAACTGCTCGGCCAGCAAGGCGTTGCTCGGTACTTCGCACATCATGATCAGGCGCAGGCCGTTTTTGCCACGCTCCAAACCGTTTTCTTTCAAGGCTTTTACCACCAACTCGGCTTCAGCAAGGGTGCGCACAAACGGAATCATGATTTCGACATTGGTCAAACCCATTTCGTCGCGTACATATTTCAGCGCTTTACATTCCAGCGCGAAGCACTCTTTGAAATCATCGGAAACATAACGTGCGGCACCGCGGAAGCCCAACATCGGGTTTTCTTCATGCGGCTCATAACGGCTACCGCCCACCAAACCGGCATACTCGTTGGATTTAAAGTCGGACATACGCACAATCACTTTGCGCGGATAAACCGAAGCAGCCAGCGTGGCCACGCCTTCGGCAATCTTGTCTACATAGAAATCCACCGGCGACGCATAGCCCGCGATACGGTCTTTGATTTCGGCTTGGATGTCTGTATCTTGATCATTAAATTCCAACAAAGCTTTCGGGTGGATACCGATTTGGCGGTTGATGATGAACTCCATGCGCGCCAAACCGATGCCATCGCTCGGCAGACCGGAGAATGAGAATGCCAACTCGGGGTTGCCCACGTTCATCATGATTTTAGCCGGAGACGGCGGCATATTATCGAGCGCCACTTCGTGAACTTGTACATCAGCCAAACCGTTGTAAATAAAGCCGGTATCGCCTTCAGCACAAGATACGGTTACTTCCTGACCTTGTTGCAGCACTTCGGAAGCGTTGCCACAGCCCACTACCGCCGGAATACCCAGTTCGCGCGCAATAATTGCGGCATGGCAGGTACGACCGCCGCGGTTGGTGACAATCGCAGCTGCACGTTTCATTACCGGTTCCCAATCCGGGTCGGTCATGTCGGTAACCAGAATATCGCCGGCTTCCACTACATCCATTTCGGCAGCGCTTTTCACCAAGCGCACTTTACCTTGGCCGACTTTCTGGCCGATGGCGCGGCCTTCAACTAGCACATCGCCTTTATTTTCAATGCTGTAACGGCGCAATACGCGGCTGCCGCTTTCTTGCGATTTAACGGTTTCCGGGCGGGCTTGCAGGATATACAGCTTGCCGTCCACACCGTCGCGACCCCATTCTACGTCCATCGGGCGACCGTAGTGTTCTTCAATAATCAGCGCGTATTTGGCCAATTCGGTGATTTCTTCATCGGAAATCGAGAATTGTTTGCGCTCGTCGGCAGCCACATCCACCACTTGCACCGATTTACCGGCTTCGGCTTGCTCGGTGAAAGTCATTTTAATCAGCTTAGAACCCATGGTTTTGCGCAGAATAGCCGGTTTGCCTGCCTTCAAGGTCGGCTTGTGCACATAGAATTCATCGGGGTTTACCGCGCCTTGTACCACGGTTTCACCCAAGCCGTAAGAAGCGGTAACGAATACCACGTCTTCAAAACCGGATTCGGTATCGATAGTGAACAATACACCTGCTGCTCCGCTGTCAGAGCGAACCATGCGCTGCACACCGGCAGACAGCGCCACGATGTCGTGGGCAAAGCCTTTGTGTACGCGATAAGAAATGGCGCGATCATTATAGAGAGAGGCGAAAACGTGTTTCATTGCATCTTTCACGTTTTCCAAGCCATTGATATTAAGGAAGGTTTCTTGCTGACCGGCAAACGAAGCGTCCGGCAAGTCTTCGGCAGTAGC
>CALFOA010000116.1 GCA_937919795.1 uncultured Neisseria sp. | reverse complement strand
CGTATACGGAAGAAGACTTTAAAGCAGCACCGGAATTGCTGGCTAATAAATCGGAATTGGATGCAGTGATTGCCTATCTGCAAGGTTTGGGCACCACTCTGCAAAATACAAGGTAATAAGATGGATCTTAATTGGGCGCGTAGTTTGTTTACCGTATGGGTATTCGTTAGTTTTATATTGGTTATCTATGTGGTAACGCGTAAGCGAAACAAGAAGAACTATGATGATGCGGCCAACAGCATCATCGACGATGATGATGTTTCCAAATAAACAAACACCGCAGCCCCATTATTACCGTGACAACGGAGCGAAAGAATGAATTCAACCTCACAATTTACCAGCAGCTTTTGGAGCTACTACATCATTGCCATCGTGGTATTGAGTTTTATCGGCTTGGCTTGGTTGCTGTTATCGCAAAACAAAGTGAAAGCGCCGCCCAAAGGTGAAGAAGTCAAAACCATGGGACACTCTTGGGATGGTATTGAGGAATACAACAATCCTCTGCCGCGTTGGTGGTTCTATATGTTTGTCGGAACCATGATTTTTGGTGCGGGCTATCTGATGGCTTATCCTGGTTTGGGCGATTTCAAAGGCTTCGCCAATTGGACCAGCCACAACCAATATGAAAAAGAAGTTGAAGCAGCCAATAAGCAATATGGCGAGTTGTATGCCAAATTCGGCAAAATGCCGGTAGAGCAGTTGGCAAAAGATCCGCAAGCCCAGCGTATCGGCCAAAACTTGTTTAATACCTACTGTATTCAGTGCCACGGTTCCGATGCCAAAGGTTCCAAAGGTTTCCCTAACCTGACCGATACAGATTGGCTGTGGGGTGGTGCACCTGAGAAAATCAGTGAAACCATTTCCAAAGGGCGTGTAGGTGTGATGGCGGCTTGGGGCCCGACTTTGGGTGAAGAGCGCGTAAAAGATGTGGCTAACTATGTAATGTCTTTGTCTAAACCGGAAGAGCAATACGATCCGGTACGTGCTGAGCGTGGTGCGGTAGTATTCCACAGCCCGCCTGCTAACTGCTACACCTGTCACGGTGATAAAGGCCAAGGTATCCAAGGTACCGGCCCGAACCTGACTGATGACGTATGGTTATGGGGTGGTTCTCAAAAATCCATTATCGATACCGTTACCAACGGTCACCATAACCAGATGCCTGCTTGGCAGCATTTCTTGGGTAACGATAAAGTACATTTGTTGACTGCTTATGTTTGGGGTTTGTCTCACCCGGATGGTAAAGCATTGCCGACTGATGCCACCAATGCTTTGGGTGCGAAAGCAGCCGCTTCGGCTAAAGCAGCACCTGCACCGGCTGCTGCCTCCGCTACTACTGCTTCTCAGCCAGCAGCGACTGCCGCTTCAACTGCTCCTGCTGCCGCTGCTTCGCAAGCTGCCGCGCCTGCTGCCGATAAAGCGGATGTTACTTACGATACTCAAGCCGGTACCCCAGTAGCTACGTTCTTCTTTGCAACTGGTAAGAGTGATGTAGCTGGTAATGCTGCTACAGTGGTGGGTGATGTGATTGCCGCTGGCAAACAGGGTAAAAAATTGGTGATTAGCGGCTATACCGATAGCACCGGTAATGCAGCTGCCAATGCTGAACTTTCTAAAAAACGTGCACAAGCAGTACAGTCTTTCTTTGAGAAGCAAGGTGTGAAAGCTGCTGATATTGAATTGCGCAAGCCTGAAAGTACTACCGGCGCACAAGGTAATAATGCCGAAGGCCGTCGTGTAGAAGTGAAAGTGGCTGGCTAACCCGTTTGTTAAGTTATTTCCTTAACCGCTTGGATAAAGTCTCTGGTTTGCAGAGTATTATCCAAGCGGTTTTTTATTATGGGGCTTAGGAAGCAAATTTACTCCAAAGGGTGATCCCGCAGCATCTTCAACAAGAGCTTATACAAATCTTCTTTGCGATGATTAAAGCGAAATTCTGTTTCCTTCAAGTGTAAATAAAAAGTGTGCTTAGGTACACCATTAAACTTTACCAGCCTGTTTTTTGCATAACCCCAAAACGATTCGATACCGTTGATATGTTGCGAACCGCGAGCAAATTCATTGCCGCCATGATGAACACGAAAGTGTTTTTCATAGCCCATATCAACCAGACCGTGGTAACCTCGCCAGCCATCGGTATTAATAACGCTTTCAGCCGAGATATGTCCCTTAATAACCTTTTGCAGCGTGGCTTTGGAAGCATCGGGGACGATTTCGGTATAAACCTGATTATCGCGTTTTAAGATACCGAAAACGATGGTTTTGCCACCGGCGCCACGTCCTCGTTTGCCACGAATACGTTTAGCACCAAAGTAAGATTCATCGAGTTCGACAACGCCGGAAAATGGTGTGTGTTTTTCACATTCGTCAGCCATTCTCCGACGCAATTTGAGAAACAGGTTATTAACCGTTCTGGTACTCACCCCAGTCAGTTGCGCGGTATCAGAGGCCGTTAAATCGATGGCAAAAAAGCGCAGTATTTCACGGAATTTTTGCTCGGAAATTTTACTGAACTTTTGGTATCTGTTTTTGTTATGCATATCAGAAGCTTATCATTAAATTTGATGATTTTGCTTCCTAAGCCCCTTATTATATATAGAGACGATTCCAGCAGGAGTGGGTTGCCGTGGTAGGTGATGTTTGTAACGGCTTTTCAGACAGGCATTTACGGCTTGCTATTCAGATAAGCTGATTCTTAAAATGATTTAACCTGTTTTGCGGTAGAATGCGGGTTTGCTCAAAAATGATGTGACAGGCGGGAATGCCTGTCTGAAAAGGTACAATGGCTTCGTTAGAAACATGGATCGGCCTGCGCTATTTGCGGGCGAAAAAGCGTAACGGCTTTATGTCGTTTATCACGCTGATCTCGATATTCGGTATTGCCTTAGGGGTTACCGCGCTGATTGTGGTGCTTTCTGTGATGAACGGATTTCAGAAAGAAATCCGCGGCCAAATGCTGAGCGCTTCCCCGCATACAGAAATCGGCTATCAGGATCCGACCAATGGTGAGCCGTGGCAGAATTTGCGCAAGGTGGTGGCCGGTAAGTCCGAAGTGTTGGCTGATGCACCTTATGTAAAGGAGCAGGCTTTGCTTGCTAATGCCGGTGAAGTGCGCGGGGTGGAGTTGCGCGGTATTGATCCGGCTGAAGAAAAGAAAGTAGTTGATTATTGGCAGGATATGCCGAGTGGTAGCTTTGATGCGTTAAAGGCAGACGGATTTGATATTATTTTGGGAGCCGGTGTAGCCGATGCGCTGGGTGCAGTTATCGGCGGCAAGGTTACCGTGATTACGCCGGAGGGTAATGTAACTCCCGCCGGTGTGGTGCCGAGGCTGAAACAGTTTCGAGTGGTCGGCATCGTAAAAACGGGCGTGTTTAAAACGGATAACACGTTAGCGCTCACCCATATCCAGGATGCTCAAACACTGTTTCGTTTGGGTGAAGGGGTGACTGGTATCCGTTTAAAGCTGGCTCATCCGCAGGAAGCCCCAACGTTTACTCGTAACTTATTGAATAAAGAGCAGTCAGAAACCATGTGGGCGCGCGATTGGACTTTTGAAGACCAAACTTATTTCCAAGCGGTTGAATTGGAAAAACGCATGATGACCATAATTCTAATGCTGATTATTGCGGTGGCAGTATTTAATTTAGTGGCTTCATTGGTTATGGCCGTCACCGAGAAACAGGCGGATATTGCCATTTTGCGCACCATCGGTTTGGCACCGAACGGGGTGATGAAGATTTTTATGGTGCAAGGCGCAGTGGCCGGTTTCTTCGGCACCTTGTTGGGGGTAATAGTTGGTGTGGTAGTCGGCATCAATGTGGGCAACATTGTGGCATTTTTTGAAAACCTGCTGGGGGTGAATCTAGTGGGGTCGCAAGTGTTATTTATCGATCAACTGCCGAGTGAGGTCAATGTATCAGACGTGTTGATTATTGCGGCCATTTCTTTGTTTTTATCTTTTATTGCGACGCTGTACCCGAGCTGGCGTGCGTCGAAAATCCAACCGGCGGAGGCTTTGCGCTATGAGTGAGTGGGTATTGGACTGCCGCGGTGTCGGCAAGGGTTATGATGACGGCGCGTTGAACGTGCAGGTCTTAAAACAACTGGATTTACAAGTGGCTGCCGGACAAAGCGTGAGTGTTATCGGCGCTTCGGGCAGCGGTAAATCCACCTTGCTGCATATCTTGGGTGGTTTGGATAAGCCGACCGAAGGCACGGTCAGCCTGATGGGGCAGAATCTGGGCGAGATGGGGCAAAAGCAATTGGGCGATTTGCGTAATCTTTATCTTGGTTTTGTTTATCAGTTTCATCATCTGCTGTTGGAATTTTCCGCATTGGAAAATGTGATGATGCCTTTATTGATTGGTAAAAAGCCCAAGGCTGAAGCCGAAGCGACTGCGGCGGCGATGCTGGAAAAAGTGGGTTTGAAACAGCGTATGCTGCACCGCCCCAGCGAACTTTCCGGCGGCGAACGCCAGCGGGCGGCGATTGCTCGTGCATTGGTGAATAATCCGAAATGTTTGCTGGCCGATGAGCCAACCGGTAATCTCGACCGCAAAAATGCACAAAATATTCTGGCGATGATGTTGGATCTGAAAAACGAACTGGGCACCAGCCTGGTGGTGGTGACCCATGATGATGAATTAGCCGACCGTTTCGATCGCGTGATGTTGATGGAGGATGGCAGTCTGCGCGATCGCTGATTGGGTATGGGCACTCTTGACTTTTGATTTGAACAAAAACAATGGAAATCGATTCCGCTCAAGTGGCCGCTGAGGCTGCATTCTCTTTATTCGAACGCACCGCGCCGCAGAGTGCCGCGCCGGTGAAGCCCTTCCTGTGGCGCCTGTTTCAGGCGCTTTCGGAAGGGCATACTTTTATCCGTCTTTCAACGGCGGAGCAGCAGGTTTTATCGGCGGCTTTGCCTATTGTCGGCACGCACGGCGATACGCCTTTGCTGATGGCGGGCGATAAGCTGTTTCTGGGGCGGATGTGGCAGCTGGAGCGCGATTTGGCACGCGAAATCTGCCGTTTGGCGGGAGCGGAGCTTGCAGCGGCCGATTGGTTGACGGTTAGCAGTCGTTTGGCCGAATGGTTTACCGGTAAGGGCAGTGAAGGCCAGAAAACCGCGGCGGCACTGGCGATGTTGCAGCCGTTTATGCTGATTAGCGGCGGGCCGGGTACCGGCAAAACCACCACCGTAGCCAAGCTGCTGGCTTTGCTGTGTGAAAACACCAAAGCCATGCCGCGTATTGCCTTGGCCGCGCCGACAGGTAAGGCGGCAGCGCATATGTCGCGCGCTTTGCAAAAGGCTTTGAGTGAATTTACAGCCGATACGGTGGTAAAGCAGCATCTGCAAGCGCTGGAAGGGCAGACGGTACATCGTTTGTTGAAACTTCGCCCGCCGATGATGCGCCCGTTGTTTGATGCGGATAATCCGTTGCCCTTGGATATTTTGCTGATAGACGAAGCTTCAATGCTGGATACCGCGCTGATGCTGGATATTTTGCGTGCCGTGCCCACCGGTTGCCGGGTGATTTTGCTGGGGGATGAAAACCAGCTGCCGTCGGTGGGTGCCGGTGCGGTATTGGCCGCCTTGGTGCAACCTACCGTTTTATCGCCGAAGCAGGCGGCGGAGTTGGATTATCTGTTGCCTGGCCACGGCTTGAAGGTGGACGCCAATCCAGCGCCTTTGGCTGCCAATACCTATCGCTTAAGCTATAGCCACCGCTTCGGTGATCAAAGCGGCATCGGTTGTTTGGCGCGCAGCATTGCGGCCGGAGAGGCAGAACAAGCCTGGGCTGAATTTAAACGTTTCCCCACGGAACTGCTGCACTATCAGGCCACGACAGACCAATTGTGCGCCCGTTTTTTTGCTTTGCAACAAGACTATTGGCAGGCCGTCGCCGCGCAGGATTTGGCGGGCGTGTTTGCCTGCGCGAATGGGTTGTTCTCGATGATGATGCGCGGCAGGAGCTTACGAAAGTCGGGTTCCTCGGATCGCGTGCTTTCCTCTACGACCTGATGTGCCGTGGCGGGCACGGAAAGCCAATGAAGGCGACCGTGGCTGAGCAATTCAAAAGCGGAAACATCAGCGAAGATGCAGCGCGTCTGGCGCTGAAGCGGTATGGCTACA
>CALFOA010000115.1 GCA_937919795.1 uncultured Neisseria sp. | reverse complement strand
AACCCTAATTGGCCGCCGAACACATGTAGCAGCAAACTGCCCATCACTACGGCAATACCCAGCCAGTGCCAAAAGCCCAAGCGTTCATTGAGTACCATATAGCCCACCAGCAAAGCCACTACCGGCACCAATAAGGCAAACGGGGTGATTTTTCCGGCCGGATGGCGAGCCAATAGGGCGCCCCAGCCGGTATAGCCGACCAAGCTGGCGACATAGGCAAGAAACAAGATGCCACCTATGCCTTTCCAACTCAGGTTGCCCAAGTGTTGAGCAAGGCCGTTTGCGCCATAGAGGGCAAGCGATGCCAAGCCAAAGGCGGTTAATGCGGAAATGCTGCCCCAAACCACCAGCGATAAGGGATTTACCCGGCCGATGCGTTTCACAATAATATTGCCGCAAGCCCAAGAGGCAGCGGCGCCCACTACGGGTAGCATCGAAATAAACGATAAATTCCCTTGATAGTGGCCGATACCGATTAATATCAAACCGACGGCAGCGGTACACATGCCCATTAAATGATGCGCATGTACCGGTTCACGAAATAAAACACCGGCAATCAAAACGGTAAAAAATACCTGTATTTGCAATATCAGCGCCGCCAAACCGGTGGGCAAGCCCCAATCGAGTGCGGTGAACATCAGGCCGAATTGGCCGAAACTGATGGTTAAACCGTATGCAGCCAGCAGATGCCAAGGCACATTGGGGCGTTTGAGCAGGAACACGGCGGGAAACACCACGCAAAAAAAGCGCAGCATTCCCAATACCATGGGCGGAACTTCGTCGAGCGCGAGTTTCATAAACAGGAAATTCACGCCCCATACTGAAATCACTAATATAATCAGCAAGCTGTCTTTGAGGTTCATGGTATTTCTGCGATGGGCTGCCGTTTGGGTGAATAAGCTTTGATACAAATAGCGGCAACAGACAAAATAAAACAAACTGCAGAACAAGATGTTTGGTTTTATCTGCTGTGAAAAAATTCAGACGACCGGATATTACTCAGGTCGTCTGAAATCTTTCGATTAGCGTTTATCCATCGGTACGAAAGCTTGGTCATCCGGGCCGGTGTAGTTGGCGCTCGGGCGGATAATTTTGCCGTCTTCACGCTGCTCGATCACATGTGCGCTCCAGCCGGTGGTACGTGAAATCACAAACAGCGGGGTGAACATGGCAGTCGGTACGCCCATTTTTTGGTAGGAAACGGCTGAGAACCAGTCGAGGTTGGGGAACATTTTTTTCTCGTCCCACATCAGGGTTTCCAAGCGCTCGGCTACATCGAACAGCAGCATATCGCCGGTTTCTTTGCTCAAATCACGTGCCACTTCTTTAATCACCACGTTGCGCGGGTCGGAAATGGTGTACACCGGATGGCCGAAACCGATGACGATTTCTTTGCGGCCGATGCGTTCACGGATATCCGCTTCGGCTTCGTCGGCGCTGCGATAGCGTTTTTGGATGTCGTAAGCCACTTCGTTGGCACCGCCGTGTTTCGGGCCTTTCAGCGCGCCGATGGCACCGGTGATAGAAGAATACAGGTCGGAACCGGTACCGGCAATCACGCGGGAAGTGAAGGTTGAAGCGTTGAATTCGTGTTCTGCATACAGAATCAACGAAATGTGCATGGCTTTAATGTGTGACTCGCTCGGGCGTTTACCGTGCAGCAAGTGCAGGAAGTGGCCGCCGATGCTGTCTTCTTCGCTGTCGAGGCTGATCACTTTGCCGTTGTGGGCATATTGATACCAGTAGAGCAGCATGCTGCCGAAAGAGGCAATCAGTTTGTCGGCAATGTCGCGCGCTTCGCTTACCGGATGGCTTTCGCGCTCAGGCGTGGTGCAGCCCAAGGCAGATACACCGGTACGCATCACGTCCATCGGGTGGGCGTTGGCGGGCAGGCTTTCCAATACGGTTAATACGTTAGCCGGCAGATTGCGCAGCGATTGCAGTTTTTTCTTATAGGCAGCCAGCTCGTGTTTGTTCGGCAGATGGCCGTGAATCAACAAGTGGGCGACTTCTTCAAATTCGCAATGCTTTGCCAAATCCAGAATGTCGTAACCGCGGTAGCTCAAGTCGTTACCGCTGCGGCCTACGGTACACAGTGCGGTGTTACCGGCGGCTACGCCTGACAGAGCTACGGATTTTTTCGGTTTGAAAGTTGGGGTTTCAGTAGTCATGCTCTTTTCTCCTTTGTGGTTTGGTTTTATTTTCAGACAGGCATTAAATGCCTGTCTGAAATTGATCAGCATTTACTTCTTAAACAGTGCATCCAGTTTCTGTTCGAAATCATGATAGTTCAGATGTTCGTACAATTCGGCGCGGGTTTGCATGGTGTCGACTACATTAGCTTGAGTACCATCACGCATAATCGCTTCGTATACATTCAGCGCGGCTTTGCTGGCGGCGCGGAAGGTAGACAGCGGATACAGTACCAGCTTCACGCCGTTGTCGGCCAGCTCGCTTTGAGTGTAGAGCGGGGTGGCGCCGAATTCGGTGATGTTGGCCAATACCGGCACTTTTACCGCTTCGGAAAACTGTTTGTACATGCCCAATTCGGTCATTGCTTCCGGGAAAATCATGTCGGCACCGGCTTCCACGCAGGCTTGTGCGCGCTCAATCGCGGCATCCAAACCTTCTACCGCCAGCGCATCGGTGCGCGCCATGATCACGAAGTTTTCGTCTACGCGGGCATCCACCGCAGCTTTGATACGATCCACCATTTCGTCTTGCGATACGATGGCTTTGTTCGGGCGGTGGCCGCAGCGTTTTTGCGCCACTTGGTCTTCGATGTGCACGGCGGCCACACCGGCGCGCTCAAAGTTGCGGATGCTGCGGGCAATGTTAAAGGCACCGCCCCAACCCACATCGATGTCTACCAACAACGGGGTGTCTACATTATCGGTAATGCGGCGTGCATCAATCAACACGTCTTCCATGGTGGTGATGCCCAAATCGGGGATGCCGCAAGAGCAGGCTGCTACGCCGCCGCCGGACAGGTAAATGGCTTTGAAACCGCTGTGGGTAGCGAGGCGGGCGAAGTAGGCGTTGATACAGCCGACAACGGCCAGAGGGTTTTCAGATTGAACGGCTTCGCGAAAGCGCAGACCGGCAGAATGTTTAGACATAAATGACTCCGTAAATGGTCGGTGGGTGGTGTGTAGTCAAATGTAATCAAGAGCGTTTTATCAGTAAAATAATAAATTATTATGGAAGACATCAGGTGGATTTATGGGTATTCTTCAAGTATTTAATTTTGTTATTTATTTTTTGATAACTAGTTAATGAAATGGAGTTTGGTTTTGAAAAAGAAATATTGCGTTTGTGGGATGGTTTGAAATATTTGCTGCTTTTGAAAGATAAAAATAAAGAAAATTGTTTCTTATTTTTTATGCTTATTTTTAGAAAATTCTTTTTTAATGGGAAATAGAAGGTAAGAATTTTTCTTGTAATCTGAAGTTATTTTGCGGGATAAAATATGAATTTTGGATAAGGGTAAAGATATTATTTGCAGAATAATGAAGGTGCTTACTTGAAAAAAGCAGGTTATTGATTAAGTATAAAAATGCCTGTCTGAAACTGTGTATTCAGACAGGCATTTTTATAGCGGAGAAAGTGCTTTATTCGGCAGCAGTGTTTTCGCTAACAGCTTCAGCAGAAACGGCAGCTTCCTGCACCGGTTCTGCGGCGGTTTCGGTTTCCGCTTTTTTCGCGGCCGCACGTTCCAAAGCTTCTTTCACCGAAGGATGCTCAAGCGGATCGAGCTCACCGGAAAAGCGCACATTGATCAGCACCTGCGTGCGGAGCCCCACTGTGCCGTCACCGACATTCGGCACCCAGACGCCGGCTTCGACCAGCCGCCGCTTGGTCGAAGCCGTTACTGCCGCTTCAATAGCCGGTCATGAAGGCCACCACGACGCAACCAGCGGGGCCAGCCACCACTAAAAA
>CALFOA010000114.1 GCA_937919795.1 uncultured Neisseria sp. | reverse complement strand
GCTAGAGGAAATGTTTTACGTGTTGAATATGTTGTGCGCTTTTTAGGATTATTAGATACGTCCTACCGGTATGATCATTTCGGTATTTACGCAGGTAATAGAGAGGTTATCCATTTTTCAGATGGAAAGATTAGAAGAGATAGCATCAAAAAATTCTTAGAGGATAGTTCATCTAAATATAGTGATCGATTTGATGTCATGAAGTTTGCTGATAAATATGCTAATCGATATACGCTTGAAGAATCATATCAAAGAGCACTCAGCAAAATAGGGAAAAGTAATTATGATGTTGTAGATAATAACTGTGAACATTTTGCATTGTGGTGCCGGATTGGAGAAGCTTATTCAGGACAAGCTACTGGTACAAGATCAGATCACTATCTGAGTGGAATCATGCCAATGCCACAAACACAAGATGTCAATTTGCCAAGACTTATAGGACAATTTTTTAATGAATTTGACATGAAGTGTGATTATGTATGTCGAGCTGAAGATTTGGAGATTCCGCAAACGTAGCAAGCGTAGGTTGGGTTAGCCGCAGGCGTAACCCAACAACATGCTTGAGCTTCAAACCAAGGCCGTCTGAAAACGGTGATGTTTGGGATACCGAACCGTTTCGTTGGGTTACGGCGTGCCGCCTAACCCAACCTACGCGAACTGTGTGATTTATCTTGTTCGGGAGATGCTCAACGTGGGTTAGCAAGCGTAGGTTGGGTTAGCCGTAGGCGTAACCCAACAACATGCTTGAGCTTCAAACCAAAGCCGTCTGTAAACGGTGATGTTTGGATCCGAACCGTTTCGTTGGGTTACGGCGTACCGCCTAACCCAACCTACGCGAACTGTGTGATTTATCATGTTCGGGGTGATGTTCAACGTGGGTTAGCCGTAGGTGCAACCCAACAACATGCTTGAGCTTCAAACCAAGGCCGTCTGAAAACGGCGATGTTTGGATCCGAACTGTTTCGTTGGGTTACGGTGTGCCGCCTAACCCAACCTACGCGAACTGTGTGATTTATCATGTTCGAGGTGATGCTCAACGTGGGTTAGCCGTAGGCGTAACCCAACAACATGCTTGAGCTTCAAACCAAGGCCGTCTGAAAATGGTGATGTTTGGATCCAAACCGTTTCGTTGGGTTACGCCTGCGGCTAACCCAACCTACCTTTAACGATTTACTTACTTATCGATAAAAATTATCTACTCTATGCGTTACCGTCGTTCTTTTACCCCTGGCGGCTATTATTTCTTCACCCTCACGCTGCAAAACCGTCGGCAGGATTTGCTGGTGCGGCATATTGATGTATTACGCCGTGCCTTTGCTGAGGTAAAACAAAAGCATCCTTTTGATATTGTGGCCGTTTGCATCTTGCCGGAGCATCTGCATTTGTTGATGGCGTTACCACCTGAAAACGACTGCAACTATCCCACCCGCCTGCGTTTGATTAAAACAAAATTTTCCAAAGCCTTGCCCAAAACGGAAACGCTTACCGCAAGCCGCAGCAAGAAAAAGGAACGCGGTATTTGGCAGCGCCGTTATTGGGAGCATGAAATCCGTAATCAGCAGGATTTAAATGCCCATATCGACTATATTCATTTCAATCCGGTGAAACACGGTTATGTGAACACGGTGAGCGACTGGCCTTATTCTTCGTTTCACCGTTATGTGGCACAAGGTATATTGCCGCCGGATTGGGCGGATTGGGAAGATGATGAGAGAGATTATGGTGAATAATCTACTTGCGTGGGTTGGGTTAGCCGTAAGCGCAACCCAACAAAAATGCCGGAATTTCAAACCAAGGCTGTCTGAAAACGGTGATATTGGGGAAACCGAACCGTTTCGTTGGATGATGGCGTATCTGCCTAAGCCGGCCGACACCACACACCCGGAAAAACCATGGTTGATTTACTGTTTTTTTTATTCAAGTTCGCGGCCTGGCTGTTTCTGCTGATCGGCACCGGCACTATGCTGGTAGGGGCGGGGTATCTGCTGCACTTGGCCTGGCGGCTCAAGCATGCGCAAACCGCCGACGGTATGATTGTCGGCTTTGTGCAAAAAACAGACTACTGGAGTAAGGTGCATTATTTGCCGCAGGTCTGCTTCACCTGCCGGGGGCAGGAATACACGATTACCTCCTCGGTCAGCATACAGGCCGAAGCCTATGGCCTTGGGCGGAAAGTACAGGTCTTTTTCCCGCCGCAGCAGCCGGAAGCGGCCGACATCAAATCCTTTGTCAACACTTGGCTGCCTGGCCTGTTTTTGCTGGTTTTGGGTGCCATGCTTGCCGGGGTGTCGTTTGTTCTCCCGTAGTCCGGATGCAATCGCTCAAGGCTGCTTGAAACGGTGAACCTACGCGAACTGGCCGGCATAAAACAGCTGGCCGCCAACTGTGCTGCGTGTCGGCGGCCGCGGGTGCTGCTTTTAGTCAAAAGTGACAATCGGTTTAATCACACTGCCATCCAACATGGCATCAACTGCCCCTTGGATGTCCTCAAATGGGAAGAATTTAACCAATTTGTCAAATGGGAAGAGACCAGCCTTGTAGTAGTTGACCAACTCCGGGATAAAGAGCTGAGGAATAGAATCTCCCTCAACCAAGCCAATCAGTTTCTTAGAATCGGCCATCAGTTCAGCCTGGATATTGAGGGTTAAATCTCCGGTCATTCCGATCAACATGGCTGTCCCGCCTGGGCGGAGGACGTGCACTAATTCTTTAATCAGAGGTGAATAACCCGTTGTATCAATACTATAATCAACCCCATTGGGAACCAACGCCCTGATAGTATCTTCTACGCTACCATCGATGGTTTTACTGTTGATTACGGCGGTTGCACCAAGCTCCTTAGCTAATTCAAGACGATTGTCGTGAATATCAATGGCTATGATTTCCTTGAGGTTGCAAATTTTAGCAGCCATAATTGCTGCCAAACCCACTCCTCCGACACCCGCTACAACTAGGGTTGAGCCAAATTCAGGTTTCAGATAGTTCAAGACTGTTCCCGCGCCGGTTTGCAGACCGCATGCTAGCGGCCCCAACAAACGAAGGTCAACTTCCTTATCCACTTTGACTACATTGTGCTCGTCAGCAACAATATACTGTGACAGAGAAGACTGTCCAAAGAAGCTTGATACATCACTGCCATCTTCAAAATGGTGTCTATGAGTTCCATCGTAGTGATGCCCACCAAAATTCAAGGTATTTAAGTCTTGGCAAAGCGCGGGGTGGCCAGTCAAACAGTTTCGACAATGGCCACAATAACCAAAGGATGTGACCACATGGTCGCCGGGTTGAACAGTTGTTACCGCACTGCCTACTTTCTCAACAATACCAGATCCTTCATGGCCGAGTGCTAAAGGGTACGGTGCCATGCCCGCATCACGCCCAGCCAAATCTGTGTGACAAAGACCTGAAGCAACGGTTTTAATCAAGACTTCATTGGCCTTGGGGTCGTCTAGTTCAAGATCCATGATGGCAATATCTGCACCTTGAGACATAACCACTGCTGATTTCATTTTCATAAGCTTTCCTCCTTTTTTAGGCAACAAAATACGCTTATTTAAAACGAATGTATGAAAAAAATGTAGCACGAGAAATTAATACAAGCAAGCGTAGGTTGGTATCCTATACGGTTGCTCCATCAAGCCGATTGTTTATACAATGCCTGTCTGAAAACACCGCCGGTTTGGATACCGGCGGTTGTCATGTAATCTTTTATTTCCCACGCTTATGAACCCCATTGTAATTGTGTTGCCGATTTTGCTGCTGTTGATGTTTGGTTTGGGGCTGTCGTTCCGACCGGGTGAGTGGTTGGCGTTGATCCGGCAGCCGAAGGCGGTGTGGGTGGGGCTGGCGGCGCAGATGTTGGTGTTGCCGCTGCTGGCTTTGGGCTTGGTGTGGTGGTTTCGGCCTGAGCCGTATGTGTGGGTGGGCTTGATGCTGATTGCGGCGTCGCCGGGCGGCAGTTCTTCCAATATTTTGACGCTGCTGGCGAAAGGCGATGTGCCGCTGTCGGTAACGCTGACGGTGTTGAGCAGTGTGCTGACGGTGTTTACCCTGCCGCCGCTGTTGGCCTTCAGCCTGCAAACGGCGGGTTTGGGGCAGGCGACCATTGATTTGCCTGCGGGGCAATTGTTGCTGCAAAACGGGGTGCTGGTGTTGTTGCCGATGCTGTTGGGCATGGTGTTTAACCACTATTATTCGCAGGCGGCCAAGCGGGTGGGGCGTTGGATTGATAAGGCGGCATTTCCGGCTTTGTTGTTGCTGGCAACGGTGTTTTTTGTGGCAAACCGGCAGTTGATTGCGAGCCATTTTTCTTCGTTGGTACTGATGGTTTCGCTGCTGATTGCGGCGGCCATGGCGGCGGGGGCGTTGTTGGCGGGAGGGTTTGGTTTGCAGGGGCGGCAGCGGCGCACGGTGGTGATTGAAGCGGGTATTCAGAATTCGGCGCAGGCGATTGCGGTGGCGGGCAGCCCGTTTGTGTTGAACAACGCGGCGTTTGCGGTGCCGGCGGTGATTTATGCCTTGCTGATGAATGTGATTTTGTTGGCGTATATTGCGTATTACCGTTTTGGTCGCAAGGCTTAGTTAAGAGATCAAACAGCACGAATGCCTGTCTGAAAGAATTTTTAGCTTCGCAGAAACTCACTTCGTTCGTTTTCAGACAGGCATTGTGTTTGGTTGCTATGCCAGAAAGATAGAGTTTCTTCTCTACCCAACTCCGTTGCTTTGTGTAAAAATAGCCTTTCTTTTCTTAACAAATACAAAGGATGCTCTATGTCGTTTTTACCTGCACTCAGCGCCCAGTTAACCCGCTTTACCGCGGTGGTCATCTGCCTTGCAGCGGTGGTGGCGATGATTGAACCGGCCACTTTTGCGTGGGTAAAGGGCGACACGCAGATTTTGGTGTTGGGCATCATTATGCTCGGCATGGGCATCACTTTGGGTAAGGAAGATTACCGCATTCTGGCGCAGCGTCCTTTGGATATTTTTATCGGTGCGGCGATGCAGTATACGATTATGCCGTTGTTGGCGATCGGTATTGCCAAGCTGTTTAATCTTTCGCCCGGCCTCACGCTGGGTTTGGTGTTGGTGGGTACTTGCCCGGGCGGGGTGTCGTCCAACATCATGAGCTTTTTGGCGAAAGGCGATGTGGCGTATTCGGTGGGGATGACCACGGTTTCTACTTTACTCGCGCCGGTGATGACGCCGTTGTGGATGATGCTGTTGGTGGGGCAAACGGTGGATATGGACGGCTGGGGCATGTTTAAATTTATGTTGTTGGTAACGCTGCTGCCGGTGGTGATCGGCTCGGTGTGCAATATTCTGCTGCATCAACAACGCTGGTTTGCCGATGTGCGTGCCACCATGCCGGGGGTGGCGGTGTTGGCGTTTGCCTGTATTGTTGGCGGGGTGGCGGCGGTACACGGCCACCGCTTTCTGGAATCGGCCGCGGTGATGGTATTCGCGATTGCGGCGCACAATATTAGCGGCTATGTGCTGGGCTTTTATTCGGGCGCGCTGTTTGGCATGTCTACCGCCAAGAAGCGTACGCTGGCGATTGAAGTGGGCGTACAAAATGCGGGCTTGGCCACTGGCTTGAGCGCGAAATTCTTCCCGGGTAATGCGGAATCCGCCATTGCCACCGCGGTGGCTTGTGTGTGGCATTCGGTATCGGGTACGGTATTGGGCAATCTGTTTGCTTGGTGGGATAAACGAAAACAAGCTTAATCACGGTAAAACTATTGAATAATGGGTTGGCAATAAAATGCCTGTCTGAAAATATTTTTTCAGACAGGCATTTTATTGCCATCGGCAACTACATCCATTAAAGTGTGCTACAATACGCCCCTTTTTATTCATCTTCTTTC
>CALFOA010000113.1 GCA_937919795.1 uncultured Neisseria sp. | reverse complement strand
CGGGTTGTAAAGCGCGAAATAAACCTGAGTATCGGCGATGGCTTGTGCATTGGGCAGACTAACGCTGGCCGAACCTTGCGATTCATTTGCTGGTGCCGCTTTAAAGCAAGTAACCTCATGATTGTTATACCAGCCCCCCGTAGCACCGGTAAAACCAAAACGGAAAGCCCGCGGTAAAGGGCCATTGGTGCTGACAATGTCTCGATCCAGCATAACCGGTGAATAAGTACCGCCGTTTCGGCTATACCAAACACTGGCTTTGCCGTCGGGGGTAATCTTGATTCGATACATAATCGGTGTGGCCGCTGCACGGGTATTTACGGAGCTATATAGATTGGGTTCGTTTCTGTTAAAGGTAACATGATCCAATAAGCGGTAGTTATATAATTTACGCTTAGGATCGGTAGCCTGTTCGCTTAAGGTGAGCGTACCCTTCCCATTGGTTTCTTTGTTGCTCAGAGTCAAGGTGCCGTTTTTACATATATCAATCAACTGAGTGGGGTTGGTACGCCATTTATTATTCCATGCTGTTTTGATGGTATTGGGAACAATTCCCCAGCCTTGGCGGGTATAAACATCTTGTAGGAAGCGGTCGGCATTGCCTAAATAGCCAATATTAATTGAACCGGCACCACGAATAGCAATAGTGTTCGATTTAAAGCCCACCCCAGAATTGGTATTATCATCTGGATTGACGTAGTTACCATATTCATCCATACCGATGCCGAAATAACCGCCATCTACGCCACTGTAAACCGGATTGCCATTGGAACAAGAATATCCCAAAGCCCCCCCCGTAGCGCCCATGGTGACCGGTTTGTCGGCATCGGCCAGAAAAAATGACATGCCGTCGGCACCACTACGCTTGCCGACGCCGTAGGTATAGGTGGTAAAAGTAATTTCCACGCCATCGTTGGTAGGAAAATCAAATGCTGAAACAATGCCACCTGCCTGATACTGTGTCGCAGGGGTCAGCCTCAGCGCTCCTTTTCCCGTTGTATCAGTAGTCGCAGGGTTAGCACATCTGGGTGGGCGTCCTGCCGTAGTGGCTGTTGGCAAAGCTGTACCCGTACCGGCTGTTAAGCAGGCATTGTTTTGTGCAGAATTTGGATCGGTTGAGACACCATCGCCCGGTTTTGGCATATACCAGTCATGATTTGTGGTGGTGCCGGTAAAATCTTCAGAAATAATCACGCTATGAGCACTAGTGGCGCTTAGTACCATCAGTGCGGTGATAATTGATTGATAAAATGGCTTTATTTTTGGTTTGATGTGTATTGTCGTTTTCATGATCGTTTTCCTTGCGGCAAATTCAATACTACTAACCTAACATTGATTTGCCGATATTATTTATAACCCGAGTATGCTTGAATAACACCCTATTGATTTTCCTAATCCATGTTATCGCGTGATAAAGGTTTAGATATAGTGGCTGTTATTATTTATAATAGATAAGTTGTTTAATGATTGAGTACGTAACTTTCAATATTGTACTATTGTTCTAGTAGTATGGGTATTATTTCGTTACTTTCAATATTGTACTATTGTTCTAGTAGTATGGGTATTATTTCGTTTACTTGAGGAGTGATGCTGTAGCGGGGTAGGTGATAACTTTGTTGTCGATTTGCTGTTAATAAATAAAAAAATGCCTGTCTGAAACAATTTTCAGACAGGCATTTTTATCGAGTAAAATCAGATGGTGTTTTTGCAAAATACCCATAAAGCTTTGGACTGATTTCTGGCAAGTAATCGATCAATCAAGCTATTGGCTTATTTTAGGCACCCAAATAAGCTTCTTGCACTTTCGGATCGTTCAGCAATACATCGGCATTGCCGCTCATAATCATATTGCCGGAATCCATTACATAGCCGCGATCGGCAGCGTGCAAAGCTAAGTTAGCGTTTTGTTCTACCAATACCACGGTCATGCCTTCTTGGGAAACCTTGTTGATTACTTCGAAAATGGTTTCGGTTAACACCGGGGAAAGGCCCATCGAAGGTTCGTCCAGTATCAGTAGTTTGGGTTGGGTCATCAGGGCGCGAGCCATGGCCAGCATTTGTTGTTCACCGCCCGACATAGTACCGGCCAATTGGTTGGCGCGCTCTTTTAAGCGGGGGAAGGTGGTAAACGCGTAATCCACGCCGCGTTCATACTCTTCCTTGTTGTCGTGCAGAAAAGCGCCCATTTGCAGGTTTTCAACGATGGTCATGCGGGCGAACACGCCGCGGCCTTCCGGTACCATCACTAAACCTTGTTTGACCCTATCCCAAGTGGAGAGGCTTTTAATCGATTTGCCGCGAAACTGGATGTCGCCGGTTTTAAACGGCAATAAGCCCATTACAGCTTTAAGGGTAGTGGTTTTACCGGCTCCGTTGGCACCAATCAAGGTAACCAGTTCGCCCTCGCGAACCTCTAAGCTCACGCCTTTTACGGCTTTAATGCCGCCATAGGAAACATGCAAGTCGTTGATGCTCAGTAATACGGGTTTGTTTGAGTCAGCCATCAGTGAGATCCTCCTAAATAGGCTTCGATGACTTTGGGGTTGCGGCGTACTTCTTCAGGCAGGCCTTGTGCCAGGATTTTGCCGTAATCCAAAACGGTTAATTCGTCGCATAAGCCCATTACCAGCTTCACATCGTGTTCGATAATCAGAATGGTAACGCCGTCTTCGCCGATTTTGCGCAGCAGCTTGGTTAATTCGACTTTTTCGGTGGCATTCATGCCGGCGGCCGGTTCGTCCAAAGCCAGTAGCTTGGGCTCGGTGGCCAGTGCGCGGGCAATTTCCAAGCGGCGTTGGTGGCCGTAGGAAAGGTTGCGGGCAATGTAATCGTGGTAGCGGCTGATGCCGACATAATCCAGTAATTCCATCGAGCGTTCGCGGATGGCTTTTTCTTCCTCGCGTACTGATTTCAAGCCGAGAATAGAACCCAATACGCCGCCCTTGGTGCGGATGTGGCGGCCAACCATCACGTTTTCTACCGCAGTCATCTGGCCGAATAAGCGGATATTCTGGAAGGTGCGGGCAATACCGGCGCGGGCAACTTCGTGTACGGCTGTCGGCTTGTAGGGTTTGCCTTCCAGCAGGAATTCACCGGAATCGGGTTCATACAAGCCGGTAATCACGTTGAAGAAAGTGGTTTTGCCGGCACCGTTGGGACCGATCAGGCCGTAAACGGTATTTTTTTTCACTTCAATACCTACATCGGAAAGGGCTTTCAGGCCGCCGAAGCTTTTGCTGACCCCTTTTACCGAGAGCATGGTGGTTTCGTTAGACATGGTTGCTCCTTAATTGGAAGGGGTTGCGGTAGCAGCAGGTTGGCTGCTGTCGTCGTCAACTTTTTTCTTGCCGCCTTCTGAGCGAGGCCACAAGCCGCGCGGACGGAAGATCATAATCAAGACCATACACAAGCCTAATATCAGTTGGCGCAGAATGGAAGTATCAATCAGCAGTTGGCCAAATACCATTTGTTGCAGCGGTTCAACTGTAAAGCGCAGAAATTCCGGCAGTAGGGTGAGCAGGATAGCACCCAGAATCACGCCCGGGATATGACCCATGCCGCCCAGTACCACCATGGTAAGGATGACGATGGATTCCATAAACGAGAAGGATTCCGGTGAAATAAAGCCTTGGAAGGCGCCGAACATGGTACCGGCTACGCCGCCGAAAGTGGCGCCTAAGGCAAAGGCCGCCAACTTAACATTACGAACATTGATGCCCATGGCTTTGGCGGCAATATCGTCTTCGCGCAATGCCATCCAAGCGCGACCCAAACGAGAATCTTGTAAGCGGTAGCAGACGATAACGGACAGAATCACCAAAATCAGGAACAGGTAGTAATACAGAAATTCTTTATTCAACTGAATATCGCCAATCATCAGTGGACGATTCAGTGGATGTCCAGCCAAGCTAACCGATTCAATACCGTTAATACCACGGGGGCCGTTGGTGAGGTTGAAACCGTCTTTACCCAAGTTGTTCATAAAGATACGAATGATTTCACCAAAGCCCAAGGTTACCAAGGCCAGATAGTCGCCCCTGAGTTTGAGAATCGGCGTACCCAGCATAATACCGGCAATCGCAGCCAGCAATGCGCCAACCGGGATAATCAGCCAGTAAGAGAAATGCATACCATCGGGGAAGGCTTGTTGGATCATGGCAAAGTTATCGGTGAGGTGGCCGGAAGCCAGCATACCGGCGGCGTAGGCACCTACTGCATAGAAAGCGATATAGCCCAAGTCGAGCAGACCGGCAAAACCGACCACGATATTAAGGCCGAGCGCTAACATAATGTAGAGCAGTGCCATATCGATGATGCGCACCCAAGTGGTACCACCCAAGGCATGGGCAACAAAGGGCAGTACTGCCATCAGTGCAATACAAATCAGAATGCCGATCACAGATTGGCGCGGATTGAGTTTGTTCAGAAAAGACATCAGTTTCTCCCCGTAATCAGGCGCGGTCGGCCACGCGTTGTCCTAACAGGCCGGAAGGACGGAAAATCAATACCACCACCAATACCACGAAGGCGAAAACGTCTTCATATTCGGCACTGATGTAACCGGCGCCCAGTGATTCGACCAGCCCTAATACCAAACCGCCAACCAGCGCACCCGGGATATTGCCGATACCGCCCAATACTGCGGCGATAAAGGCTTTCATGCCGGGAATAAAGCCCATGTAGAAATGAACTTTGCTGCCGTAGTTGGTAGCGAACAAGGTGCCTGCTACGGCAGCCAGTGCAGCGCCGATCATAAAAGTAGCGGCAATCACGCGGTTGGGGTTGACGCCCATCAGCGCGGTAACATTAACGTTTTCCGAAGTCGCCCGCATGGCGCGGCCGAGCTTGGTTCGGTTCACTAGGAAGAATAGGCCGCCCATCATCACAAACGAAACGATGACGATGATGATTTCGCGTTGAGTGATGCCAACGTTATTGAATAGATTGATGCGGGTAGAGGGCAGGACTTCCGGGAAGGTGAGGTGTTCACGACCCCAAACCAGCATAGCCAGTGCCTGCAAGATGAAAGACATACCGATGGCGGTAATCAGTGGAGCTAAACGGGGAGCATGGCGCAGCGGGCGGTAGGCAAAGCGTTCAACCATCAGGCTGACTGCCATGGAGGCCATCATGGCGACCAAAATGGCGCATACCAATGCGAGTACGGGTGATACGCCAACGGTCAATAAGTAGGTGGTCATGGTCATGGCGACCATTGCGCCTATCATGAAGACCTCGCCGTGAGCAAAGTTGATGATGCCCAAAATACCGTACACCATGGTGTAACCCAAGGCAATCATGGCATACAAGCTGCCTTTAATCAGGCCGTTAATTAATTGCTGGAACAATAAATCTAATGCGCTCATGGCACATGCTCCGTTTCTTCTCAAAAGGTTGTTAACGGGAATTACACCGTCTTTCATAGAGAGTAGGCAGTGGTTTTATGCCACAACAAGCCGATTCACCTTGGGTTGCGGGTTTTTACCACTACTTATTTCTGCTTAGTGTGGCGGATTATCCGTTTTGAAAAGCAGGAAATCAAGATGCAAAGAGAAGGAAATTGAGACTTTTTTAAAATATTTTTACGTTAAATAAAATTTCATTGTGAATGAACAAGTGCTTCATGATGCAGCCAAGGATTGGGAGAGGGAGGAGTGCCCGTGATAAGGCATGGGGGAATAAATGAAAGTCTATAGATAAGTTAATAGAAATCATGTGGTTGGTTTTGTTGCAACGAATGGTTATATCGTAAGTACAACAGAGTTTCTACTTGATTTGGCGGCTGATGTTAAGAGAGAAGATGATAATAGTCGTTTTATCTTTTGGGGGAGATGGGGCGGTGATTTGTAGTTTTTTGTAGTGAGTGGCGAATGTGGTGTGCATAAAATGATGCGCTCGTTACGGCATTAATCAAAACAGCCGGTAACGAGCGCATATTTGTTGAATAACAGCTTCTACTGATTTTAATCAGCAGTCGCTGCTTTTACATCGCCATCAGCATGAAAAACCATTTCATTCAGCTTTTTCAGCAGTTTTTCAGATTTTTCCGGATCGTCATTGCGGATGATTTTTGGTAATTCGTCTTCCAGTCGGTTGATGTGGCTGTGGATGATGATGTCTTTTACTGCCAGCAGGTTGGCGGGATTCATGGAGAAACGACGCAAACCCATCGCCAGCAACAGGCGGGTGTATTGGGTGTCGCCGGCCATTTCGCCGCAGATGGAGACCGATTTGCCCATGCGGCTGGCAGTGCGGATGATGTGGAACAGCAGGTTGAGCACGGCAGGATGGGCGGGTTGGTAAAGGTAGCTGACGGCATCGTCGGAACGGTCGACCGAGAGGGTGTACTGGATTAAATCGTTGGTACCGATGGAGATGAAGTCGGTGAGTTTCAGCAACACGGATACGGTGAGCGCGGCAGACGGAATTTCAATCATGCAACCGATTTTCGGCAGAGCAAAGGTTTCATTGCGTTCGGTGAGCTGGCGCTGGGCGGTTTCAAAGTGAATACGGCACTGTTTCAGTTCTTCAACCGAGGTAATCATCGGCCACATCATATTCACTGGCCCGAATTGGGCAGCGCGTAAGATGGCGCGCATTTGGGTGCGGAACATCACCGGCTCGGCCAAGCTCAGGCGGATGCCGGTTAACCCCAATGCGGGGTTGGTACAGCCGTTGAGGGAGCCGTTTTGGCCAAACCAGCGCGGATTTTTGTCTACTCCCAAATCGGCGGTGCGGATGGTAAGCGGCTTGCCTTTGAGTTTTTTAACCACTTCACTGTAGACGGCGAATTGCTCGTCTTCCGAGGGCAAGGTGTCGCGATTGAGGTAGAGGAACTCGCTGCGGAACAGGCCGACGCCGTCGGCACCGGCTTTGTTGAGCGTTTTGATGTCATCCGCTGATTCGATGTTGGCCAGCAATTCGATGTTGATGCCGTCTTCGGTGGTGGCAGCGGTGTTTTTCAGCTTGTTGAGCTCGCGCTTTTTGCTGCGGAATTCGCGCAGTTTGCGACGGTATTCGGCTAACACGAGGTCATCGGGGTTGATGATGAGCACGCCGTTGCTGCCGTCGACAATCACCCATTCGTCTTCACTGATTAAATGGCGTGCATGGCGCAAGCCGATCACCGAGGGAATATCGAGGCTGCGACCGAGGATGGCGGTATGGCTGGTGGGGCCGCCGGCATCGGTAACGAAACCGGCGATTTGCTGATCGCGGAAGTGCACGGTATCGGCGGGCGATAAGTCGTGGGCGATGATGATGGTGTCGTCCAACAAATCAGCGCTGATTTTAAACGGGTTGCTGAGACCCAACAGATTGTGGTGGATGCGCTCGACCACTTGCAGCATATCCTGCTTGCGTTCGCGCAGGTATTCGTCGTCGATGGCGTCGAACTGTTCGCTTAAGCGGTCGGTTTGAATTTTCAGCGCCCATTCGGCGTTGATGTGTTGTTCTTTGATGATGTCTATCGGCTCGCGCGACAGGGTAACATCGGTGAGCAGCATCAGGTGCAGAGAGATAAATGCACCCAGTTCGGTGGGGGCATTTTCGGGAATACTGTTGCGCAATAGTTCGAGCTGTTTGCGGGTGGCTTTGATGGCGGCTTCAAAACGGGCAGCTTCGGCGGGGGCTTCTTCCGCTGCCAAATTGTGTTGCGGGACTTCATCGAAGCCGCGCACGATGAGGCGGGCGCGACCGATGGCTATGCCTTTTCCGGCGGATACGCCGTGCAACACAATACTCATTTTTTATTCCCCTTCGCCGAAATAGTCGTTAATTAAGGCAACCAGCGCCTGCATGGCTTCGGCTTCGTCGGCGCCGTCGGTTTCCAGTTCAATGGTGCTGCCTTTGGCGGCGGCCAGCATCATCAAGCCCATAATACTTTTGCCGTTCACACGCCGCTCTTTGCGGGTCACCCAGACTTCGCATTTGAAGGCGGAAGCGGTTTGGGTGAATTTGCTCGATGCGCGGGCGTGCAGGCCGAGTTTGTTGATGATTTCGATTTCTTGTTTGAGCATAATCAGCAGCTTTCTTCGGGCGGAGTGGTGATGGCGATAATGCCGTTGATGGCGGCTTGGCGCACGTTTTCGGTGAAAGCGGCTAAGTCGGTGGCGGCGGGTGCGTATTGCACGGCTTTAATCAACATGGGGGCGTTGAGGCCGGTGAGCATGGCGACTTTGCCGGGTACCACCATTTTGCGCGCAGCGTTGCAGGGGGTGGCGCCGAAGATATCGGTGAGCACCAATACGCCGTGGCCGTGATCGGCATCTTTAATCATGGTGAGAATATGGCGGATGATGTCATCGTGGTCTTCGGTGCGCTCCACGCCGACCAGCATCACGCTTTCGGGCGGCTCGGGGAAGAAATGTTCGGCCAAGCTGCGGTAGGCATCGCCGAGCGATTCGTGGGTGACGATGATAATACCTATCATGGTTGTGTCCTGTAGTGGGTTTTCAGACAGGCATATGCCTGTCTGAAAGCGGCTTGCTATACGGTACCGCTTTTTGCTTTTCTTTTAATGTTGTTTAAGTGCGTAGATTTCACCTAAATTGCGCCAGCAGCCGGCGGCGTCCATACCGAAGCCGAAGACATAGCGGTTGGGAACGTTGAGGCCGATATAGTCGGCGGCAATCGGTTTTTCTTTGTCGATGAGTTTGTTGGCGAACACGGCGGCGCGGCAGCTGGCAGCGCCCATTTCCAGCAGCTTTTCGCTGATGGCGGCCATGGTGTGGCCTTCGTCGAGGATGTCGTCGAGAATCACCACGTGGCGGCCGGCGATTTGTTCCGGATTGGGCATACGCAGCCAGTTGAAATTGCCGCCTTGGAGTTTGTCGCCATAGCGTGAAACGTGTACATAATCGAAATCAAGCGGGAAACGCAATAAAGGTAGCAATTGGCCGGTAAACACCACGGCTCCGCCCATTACCGGCAGCAGCAGCGGATATTTATCACTTAAGTCGTGACTGATTGCATCGGCGACTTTCTGCAAGGCAGCGCGGCATTCGGCTTCGTTAAACAGTAGTTCGGCACTGTCGAGCAGGGCTTGGGTGGATTGGCGTTTGGTTTCGATGTCCATGATGTTGCCCGGTGGAATAAAAAAGAAAAGGTATTATAGCCAATCCCATTCGTTTTCGATACACAGCGTGAATATGCCTGTCTGAAAACAGTTTCATACTATAATAATGTTTTTTGTTCAGACAGGCCTTTATGCAAGACGCTTACCGCTATTTGGAAGAAACGGATACCACTGAAGTACAGGATTTCGCCGCACAAGCCCATGCCGAAACGCAGGCGCGTTTTGCGGAATCGGCACACTATCAGGCTTTGCGCGACGATATTGCCGCACAATTGCGCGACGAGCGGCAGATTCCGTTTTGCCAGGAACACCGCGCGCGGATGTATCATTTCCATCAGAGTGCAGAATATCCGAAAGGCGTGTACCGCGTGTGCTCGGCCGCTTCGTACCGCGCCGGTATGCCCGATTGGCAGATTTTGTTCAGCGTGGCCGATTTTGATGAATTGCTGGGCGATGATGTCTATCTCGACGGGGTTTCCCATTATGTGGAACAACCGCTTCAGGTGTTGCTGAGTTTGAGCGTGGCCGGCGGCGATGCGGCGTATACGCTGGAATTCGACTTAGCCAGCGGCTCGCTGGTCGAAGGCGGTTTCCATTTTCCGCCCGGCAAAAACCATATTGCCTGGCGTGATGAAAACAGCGTATGGGTGTGCCCGGCTTGGGATGAACGCCAATTAACCGCTTCCGGCTATCCGCGCGAAGTGTGGTTGTTGCAGCGCGGCCAAGCGTTTTCCGAAGGTTTGCCGGTGTATCAGATGGAACAAGAAGGCGTGATGGTGAACGCTTGGCGCTATCTCGACGGCCAAGGTGCACCGATTGATTTGATAGAAGCTGCCGGCGGTTTTTTCACCAAAGACTATCTGCAAGTGTTTTCAGACGGGCATACGGTTACGCTGGGTTTGCCGAAAGACTGCGACATCGTCGGTTATTTGGCCGGCCAATTATTGGTACAACTGCGCAGTAGCTGGCAGCGCGCCAACCAAACTTATCCGGCCGGTTCGCTGGTGGCGGTGAAGCTGAATAAAGGCGTGCTGGGCGCGGCGGAATTGCTGTTTGAGCCGAACGATAAGCAGGCGATTGAAAGCGTGGAAACCACCAAGCGCTTTGTGGCCGCCAGCATTTTAGACAAAGTTTCCGGCCGCCTGATGGTATGGAAATGGCAGGATGGCCGTTGGCAAGCGCAAGCCGTGCCCGAATTGCCGGGCGGTGCGCTGGAAATGACCGACCAACCGTGGGGTGGTGATGTGCTGTATTTGGCCGCCAGCGATTTTGTGACTCCGCTCACGCTGTTTGCGCTGGATTTGCAGGTCAACGAATTGAGCGTGCTGCGCCGCCAGCCCAAGCAGTTTGACGCGGCTGGTATAGAAGTACAGCAGTTTTGGGCGAAATCGGCTGATGGCGTCGATATTCCGTATTTTCACGTCGGCCGACCCGGCGGCAAAGATACGCCGACGCTGGTGTATGTGTACGGCGGTTTCGGCGTGGCCGAGCTGCCGCATTATCTGGGCAGCATAGGCCGCCATTGGCTGGCGCAAGGCCATGCTTTTGTGTTGGCTAATGTGCGCGGCGGCGGCGAGTTTAAATATTGGCACCGTGCCGCACAAGGCCGCAACAAGCATAAAAGCGTGGACGACTTATTGGCCGTGTTGCACGACTTAGCCGATCGCGGCTTGAGTTCGCCTCCACACATCGCCATCCAAGGCGGCAGCAACGGCGGCTTGGTGACCGCGTCAGCTTTTGTGCGCGAACCGCAGAGCATGGGTGCGCTGGTGTGCGAAGTGCCGCTCACTGATATGCTGGGCTACACCCGTTTGTCGGCGGGCGCGAGTTGGATAGATGAATATGGCGACCCAAGCGACGAAGCCATGCGCGATTATCTGGCCGAGCTATCGCCGTATCACCAATTGGGCAAACAGCCCGCTTATCCGCCGGCTTTAATCACCACTAGCTTGAGTGACGACCGCGTTCACCCCGCCCACGCTTTAAAATTCTATGCACGCTTGCGTGAGCTTTCGGCACAAAGCTGGCTGTTTGCCCCCGATCAAGGCGGGCATACCGGTAACGGCACACAAGATGAAACCGCCGCCGAAATGGCGCTGGTGTTGTGTTTTTTACAAGAATGCCTGTCTGAAAAAGTGCAAGCCCCGCCGAAATGAAGCGAAAAAAGGGATAACGGCAGCGATTTTGGGTGATTTTTGTGCAGATAAGCCAAGCTTTTACAATTGCTTACCTGAGGTTTGCAAAGTTCACTTGTCAGCCAAAATAAGCCTATGCTAGTATGCCGCCTAATCCCTGCGCAACACCGTTCAGGTGTGTGTCATCAATATTGGATAGAAAACTCTAAATGAATTCGGTACAATGGTGCCGAAACTGTTTTAATTTAACCACGCCGCAAGGCACATTAAGGACGAACCAACATGTCAAATATCGAACAACAAGTGAAGAAAATCGTTGCTGAGCAACTGGGTGTTAGCGAAGCTGAAGTGAAAAACGAATCTTCATTCCAAGACGATTTGGGTGCAGACTCTCTGGATACCGTTGAGCTGGTAATGGCTTTGGAAGAAGCTTTCGGCTGCGAAATTCCTGATGAAGATGCAGAAAAAATCACTACCGTACAATTGGCGATCGACTACATCAACGCTCACAACGGCTAATTGTGTGGTTTGAAGAAACCAAAAAGCCCCTGTGCGCGGGTTGATCCTGCACACGGGGGCTTTTGCAATGGCATTATCGACAAGTATTTACCGATAGGATTTGGATAAACAGCCTGTCTGCCGCCTTGTTTTTTATAGGCGGCTTTCGGACGGGGTGGCGAAGCGAGAGAACTATGAGTCAGAGAAGAGTGGTGATTACCGGCTTGGGGCAAATATCGCCGGTCGGCAACGATGTGGCAACAGCGTGGGATAATTTATTGGCCGGTCGCAGCGGCATTGGTGCGATTACCCGTTTTGATGCTTCGGAATTAAACAGCCAGATTGCCGGCGAAGTACGCGATTTCGATATCGGCGAATATATCAGCGCCAAAGAAGCGCGCCGGATGGATGTGTTTATCCATTACGGCATTGCGGCGGCGTTGCAGGCGGTTGCCGATGCGGGTTTGGACGATGCGCCGAATCTGGATAAAGAACGCGTTGGCGTGAACATCGGCGCCGGTATCGGCGGCTTGCCCAGCATTGAAACCACCGGTATTGCGGTGCAAGAAGGCGGCGCGCGCAAAATCAACCCCTTCTTTATTCCCGGCTCGCTGATCAATATGATTGCCGGCCATGTGACCATTCTGAAAGGCTATAAAGGCCCGAGTTTCGGTATGGTGTCGGCCTGTACCACCGGCGCACATTCTATCGGTGACTCTGCCCGCATGATTAAATACGGTGATGCCGATGTAATGATTGCCGGCGGTGCCGAAGGTGCGGTGTGCGTGCTCGGTATGGGTGGTTTTGCCGCGATGAAGGCGCTATCTACTCGCAACGACGACCCGGCCACCGCTTCACGTCCGTGGGATAAAGGCCGCGATGGCTTTGTGATGGGCGAGGGTGCCGGTGTGTTGGTGCTGGAAGAGTTGGAACACGCGAAAAAACGCGGTGCCAAGATTTATGCGGAGTTGGTGGGCTTCGGTATGAGCTCGGACGCTTACCACATCACCGCGCCGAACGCGGAAGGTCCTGCGCTGGCGGTGAAACGCGCGTTGGCCGATGCCGGCATGAATATCGATGAAGTAGACTATGTGAATGCACACGGCACTTCTACGCCGTTGGGCGATGCCAATGAAACCAATGCCTTGAAACTGGTGTTCGGTGATCACTCGAAAAAGCTGGTGGTGAACTCCACTAAATCGATGACCGGCCACCTGTTGGGCGCTGCCGGCGGTGTGGAAGCAGTGTACAGCGTACTGGCGGTGAAAAACCAAGTATCGCCGCCGACCATCAACTTGTTTGAGCAAGATATCGAAGGCGGCTGCGATTTGGATTATTGCGCCAACCAAGCGCGTGAGATGACGATTCGTGCGGCGGTATCCAATTCCTTCGGTTTCGGCGGTACCAACGGTACGCTGGTGTTCAAACGCTTTGAAGATTAAATCCGATTAGGTTTGATTTCATAAATGCCTGTCTGAAAACTCGCAAGTTCGTTTTCAGACAGGCATTTTGTTTGCCCGATAAAGGCAAGATAATGCGGCGGAATGTGTTAAAATAACAGCCGTTTTTCAACTCAATCCCGTGGAAAAAATACCGGCAACCCTTATGGACAGTCACAGTTCGATATTTTCCTTATCTCGATTGCATTCTCAACACCTGATTCCCGTCTGAATATTGCCCGCGCGCAATAGCAGGCGCGGGGAGTATTTATGAGCCAAGAAAACTTCAACGAAATCACCCACAGCGAATTGGAACGGCTGCCGCTCGACATCGAGCGCGTGCATCTGCTGGCCGACGATTTGCTGCCGGTTTTCGGCCAAATCCAACGCAACGAAGCGCTGGATGATGAAGCGCTCAACCAGAAACTGGTTGAATTGATGGCGATTCTGCACGAATTACACCCGGCCGATATGGCGACGTTGCTCGAATCGCTGCCGCAAAAAGAGCGGGTGATAGTGTGGAAGCTGGCGGAGCCGGAAGACGACGGCGACGTGTTGCTGGAAGTGTCGGATGCAGTGCGCGAAACCTTGATCGAAAGCATGGACAAGGAAGAGCTGCTGGCCGCAGTGGAAGACATGGATGCCGACGACTTGGCCGATCTGGCCGACGACTTGCCGCAAAACGTGATTGCCGAAGCGCTGCAAACCCGCGATGAAGAAGAGCGTGCGCAAGTGCAGGCAGCGATGTCTTATGAAGACGACCAAGTCGGCGCGGTGATGGACTTCGAGCAGGTGAGTGTGCGCGCCGATGTAGCCTGCGAGGTGGTGCTGCGTTACCTGCGCCGCTTTGAGAGCCTGCCCGACCACACCGATAAGATTTTTGTGATTGATGAAAACGATGTGCTGATCGGCGTGTTGCCGATTCGTACCCTGCTGGTTTCTGATCCCGAAGAAATGGTGGAAACGGTGATGGCCACCGATGTGGTGCGCTTTCGGCCGACCGACAATGTGGAAGAAGCGGCGCAGGCGTTTGAACGCTACGACTTGGTGACCGCGCCGGTGGTGGACGAAGATAAGCGCTTAATCGGCCGCATCACCATTGATGAAATGGTAGACGTGATCCGCGAAGAAAGCGAAGCGGATATGTTGAACATGGCCGGTTTGCAGGAAGAAGAAGACTTGTTTGCACCGATTTGGGATTCGGTGCGCAACCGCTGGGTGTGGCTGGCGGTGAATTTGTGTACCGCTTTTGTCGCCAGCCGCGTGATTGGCGCGTTTGAAGGCAGCATCGAAAAAATTGTGGCACTGGCCGCCTTAATGCCGATTGTGGCGGGGATCGGCGGCAATTCCGGCAATCAAACGATTACCATGATTGTGCGTGCGATGGCGATGGGGCAGCTTTCCGGCCTGCAAGCCAGCCGTTTGCTGAAAAAAGAAGTGGGCGTGGCGCTGGTGAACGGCCTGATTTGGGGCACGGTGATGGGTACGGTGTCGTGGCTGTTGTACGGCAGCCTCGGCATCGGCTTGGTGATGGTGGCCGCGATGACGCTGAACCTGTTGCTCGCCGCAACCGTCGGCGTGTTGATTCCGGTGATGATGGAAAAAGCCGGCCGAGACCCGGCGCTCGGCAGTTCGGTATTGATTACTGCAGTCACCGATTCCGGCGGTTTCCTGATTTTCTTGGGTTTGGCGACGATATTCCTGTTATAAATGCCTGTCTGAAAACTCAGTGGATATATATAGATAGGGCGGGTGGAATCCCCGCCTTTTTTGATACGGTATTAAAACGTGTGGTTTCTGCACGCTTGCAAAAATGAACGATAAAACATTTCCCGATATGAACACCATAGACCAACTGCTGCGCCACAGCGGCCTACCGCGTTTGGAAGCGCGTATGCTGCTGGAAGCAGCCACCGGCTATAACCATACCGCCTTGCTGATGCGCAGCGACGAATGCCTGTCTGAAAACCAAGCCGAGCAATGGCAGCAAATGCTGGTACGCCGTTTGGCGGGCGAACCGATGGCCTATATTCTCGGCAACCGCGAATTCTACGGCCGCCCGTTTGCCACCACGCCGGCCACCCTGATTCCGCGCCCGGAAACCGAGCATTTGGTGGAAGCGGTGCTGGCGCGTTTGCCCACCAACGGCAAAGTGTGGGACTTGGGTACCGGCAGCGGCGCCAAGAAGAAGCGGGAGGACGCCGCCTGGCAGGCCATCCTCCTGTCCGCGATCAAGGCGCAATCAGCGCGTCCCCAAGGAGAGTGACCGTAATGACGACGCCGACGGACCAACTGAGCCCGGACACCCTTGAGAAGTACTTCCGCAGTGGGACGGTCACCGTCCACCACGTCAACGACTCTCCCGAGGTCGACATCACCATCGACGTCGACTCGGTCAACACCGGCACCGGCCCGTTCAACAGCCACCTGAAGAGCGCCGAGATCCTGAACGTCGCGGCCTACCCGACCGCCCGCTTCGTCGGCGACAAGTTCGTGTTCGAAGGCGACAAGGTCAAGGAAGTGACCGGCCAGTTCACGCTGATGGGCAAGACCCACCCGGTCACGCTGAAGGCGACCAAGTTCAACTGCTACCAGAACCCGATGCTCAAGCGCGAGGTCTGCGGTGGCGACTTCGAGACCAGCATCAAGCGCAGCCAGTGGGGCGCCAGCTACGGCCTGAACTACGGCTTCGCCGACGACATGCGCCTGGTGATCCAGGTCGAGGCGGTCAAGCAGTAAGCGAGACGCGGCACACGGCCCGGCCCGGCGAACTGCGTCGGGTCAGCCGGCGGTCCGGCGCAGCAGCACCCGCAGCGCCAGCTGCCGCCCCGGCCGCCCGCGGCCCCGGCCTGATGGGCACCATGGGCGCGGCCGCCGTGGGCGCCGTGGCCGGCACCATGGCCGGCAATGCGCTGGCCGGCGCCCTGCCTTCGGACAAGGACGCCAAGGCCAAGGAGGCCGAAGCCCAGGCACAGGCGGCAGAGAAGGAGGCCCAGGAGCTGCAGCGCAAGGCCGATGAAGCCAAAGCAAAGGCCGAAGCGGCCCGTGCGGCCGCCAAATAAGCGCCAACAGCTATATTTATTATAGCGTGCCGAGACGCCATCCCGAGCCGATGGCGCCCGGCCGGCTCACAACCCACCCTCGCGCAGCAGCTCGGCCTCGGCGCGCTCGGCCATGTGCACCAGCTTGCGGGCCATGCTCCAGCGGTGCACCTCGCTCGGGCCGTCGTAGATGCGAAAGGCGCGCATGTCGGTAAAGATGCGCATCACCGGCGTCTCGCCGGTCACGCCCTGGCCGCCCAGGATCTGCACGCTGCGGTCCACCACGCGCCACTCGGCCTCGGAGCACACGACCTTGGCGCGGCTGGACTCAAAGTTGC
>CALFOA010000112.1 GCA_937919795.1 uncultured Neisseria sp. | reverse complement strand
CATCGGTTTCGAATATGCGGGCGCATCGATGTCTGAAGCCGAACGGCGGGTTAACCCGCTGGGTTTTATCGTTACCAGCTACCGCGTCGACCCGGAAACCACGCCATAAGGATAACCTGATGAACATTATTCCCAAATTGTCTGTTATTGCCGTGATGGCGGCTCTGCCTTTTAGCGCCAATGCCTTATCTATTCCAAAGGCTTCCCCCAAAGACCCGCATGTTCAAACCGCTACCTATGACCCTGATGATGTGGTACTTGTCCGTACCCGTATAGGACGGGCTACCCTGATTCAACTCGAATCAGACGAACGCATCAACGGCGAAAGTTCGTTACTGGGCGCGGGTGATGCCAAAGCATGGAATCTACAGGTTCGTGGTAACAACATAGTATTCAAGCCGGCAGTGGCGCGGCCGGCCACCAATTTGATAGTGGCGACCAATAAGAGAACCTATGCCTTTTCGCTCGTACTGGCGCAAAAAAAGCAAAATCCGGCCTATCTTTTGCGTTTTCACTACCCCGATTCTGTAACCGAAAAATCACGCCTCGAAGCTGAAAAACAGGCTAAAGCGCTGGATCGCCTGCAAAAGCTGGGACGGTTGCCCACCGCCGTGCACAACACGAATTACTGGGCATACGGCAGCAAGGCACTGGCTCCGACTGCGGCCTATGACAATGGCCGCTTTACTTATCTGTCCTTCGACAACGGCCGCGAACAGCCCCTGATTTACAAGGTGATGGACGATGGTACCGAAACCTTGCTGAACACCCATCAAGAAAGCGATACGGTGGTGATTCATGAAACAGCAGCCAAATTCCATCTGCGCTTGGGCAGGCAGGTGTTGGCGATTGAAAATCGTGGCTACAAACCGAAAGGCACTTTTAACCGCACCGGCACCGACAGTAACAGCGCTGTGCGCCTTACCCGTTGATTGGAAAGGATAACAAATGGGTATTTTTGACAAATTCAAACGCAAACCGAAAGTTTTTCTGGATGAATGGCAGGCACAAAATCAGCCGGACGAAACATCTGACGAAGAGGGCAATATCACGCCCGACAACAAATCCGCTGACGATAATGAAACCATGCCGGAGCTGGCGGATATCGTGCAGAACGATCAGGTTGAGCCGGGAATACCGCAAAACCTGTCTCTTGGTGAAAGCAAAAGCATCAAGCGCTTCGTATTTCTGGGGGTTGGTATCATAGCTGCCGGCGCGACCGTAGCCGGATTGATTACCTTTGCCAGCAGTGAAAGCGAACCGGCTGCGGAAACGCAACAGCAAGCCAAGCCGGCAGACGGCAACACCCGTCCGAAGGATTTTGGGAAAGATAAAGAACTGATAGAACGGGAACGCTTGCTGGCTGCGGCAGAAGCTGAAGCCGCGGCTTCGGCTGCATCTGAACCGGCCGCTGCTTCGGCAGTAGTACCTGAAGCCGCACCATCGGCCGCAACCATGCCCGCCTCTGATTCCACCACGCCGGTCACGGGTACAAGCGCTTCGTCCTTGTCGCCCAAAGAAAGCTTGCGCAACCGCCGCCTGAGCGGTGATGTATTGATAGAGGTCGGAAATAAACCGTTGGCCGCAAGCCTGAACGGTAATGCCGAACAATCCGGCAACGCACCCTCAGGGTTGACTGCCAGTAATAACGAAGACGGTAAAGCGGCGGATAATTCTTCCGGCTCATTTGCCGCTCGTCTGAACCCAAGCACCACCGCCAGCGTTTCCGCCCAGCAGCGCGGGGATTTGACCTACCTGTTGACCAAGGGAACCAATATCCGCTGTGGGTTGGATACGCGCATCATCACTACCCAGCCGGGCATTACCCGTTGCGTTGTGTCCAATGATGTGTATTCTGCCAATGGCAAGGTGGTATTGATCGAACGCGGCAGCAAAATCATCGGAGAGCAAACTTCGGCCATGCTGCAAGGCCAAGCCCGGGTGTTTGTATTGTGGAATGAAGTGGAAACACCCGCCGGCGTAAAAGTGTCCCTTCGCAGCCCAGATCGGAAGAGCACACGTCTGAACTCCAGTCACACTTGA
>CALFOA010000111.1 GCA_937919795.1 uncultured Neisseria sp. | reverse complement strand
CTCGGGGCCGAGTGCGCGCAGGCAGGTGGCGGGGTGGCTGGTGCCGGCGCCCACTTCCATATCGAAAGGTTGCAGCACCACGCAGCCTTGCGCGGCCCAGAAATTTTGTAATTTGAAGATGATTTGTTGGAATGTCAGCATGTTTGCCCTGCCCGATAGGAAATGCGTATAAAGGCAGCATTTTACTGCGTTGACGGGGGCTTGAACAGGGATTTAGCTGTTACAGGCGGGATAAGTTGGGTATAATGCCGAAGTTTGTTGTCCGTTTGATGTTTTTAGGGAGAGTGGAATGAATGAAGAAGAAAATAAAGAGCAGCGCTTGGCGCTGTGGCTGCCCGCAGCGGCAGTGGGCTTAACCACTGCGGCAGTGGTGTTTTTCTCGGTGTGGGGCTGGCAAACCGGCAAAATCGAGGGCGCACCGGCGGCTTCTGAAGTGGTTGTGGTAGAAGAAAGCGTAACCGAAGTGGTGGTGGCCGACGAAATGGCTTCCGCTGCCAGCAGCCCGGCCGATGCGATTTTGGCCGCTGATGCGCAAAATAATGATGCCGCCAAAGTGGTGGTGGAAAACGGCGTGGTGAAATTCTACTTTGCCACCGGCAAGGCCGATTTGGCGCAAGGTGCCGATGAAGCGCTGCAAGATGTGCTCGCCGGTGCCAAAGAAGGCAAAAAAGCGGTGATTTCCGGCTTTCACGACGACACCGGCAACCGTGCGCAAAATGAAGAATTATCCAAACAGCGCGCATTTGCCGTGCGCGATGCCTTGCTGGCGCTGGGCGTGCCCGAGTCGCAAATCGAATTGCGCAAGCCCGAAAGCACCGAGGGCAGCGGCAACAATGCCGAAGCCCGCCGCGTAGAAGTGGTGCTGGAATAAAAAGACAGAAATAAAAAACACCGGTTTGCAGCCGGTGTTTTTTATGGTGCGGCATCAGCCAAACGAACCGTAAAAAATAAGATAAAAGGCCGTCTGAAAAACTTTCAGACGGCCTTTGGTTCGTAGGCAGGATTCTTGAATCCTGCACTTGTTCGGCAGAACAAGCCACGCACATCGCTTTAACCGATGGCCAAACGTCGGATTAAAATCCAACCTACACAGATGGTGCTGTCGAACTGCTTTTATTTTGTAAGCTTATTTTTTGAATGGGAAAAGGCCGTCTGAAAAGCTTTCAGACGGCCTTTGGCGTAAATGCAAAAAAGCACCGCCATTGCGGTGCTTTTTTATCGGGTTGGCGGAGTGGACGGGACTCGAACCCGCGACCCCCGGCGTGACAGGCCGGTATT
>CALFOA010000110.1 GCA_937919795.1 uncultured Neisseria sp. | reverse complement strand
GATCTACACAGGCGAAGACACTCTTTCCCTACACGACGCTCTTCCGATCTAATGGCATTCGGAAAACGCTCCGCCACCGCTTGCAGGCGCTCGGCCAGCGCAGCGGTTTTCTGCGGCAACGCGGCCAATGTAGCGGGATTCGGGGCGGGCATACGCCAAAATTCGGGTTTCATAATAGTGTTCCATGATTGTTTTTTAATGATTTCACTATCTTGTCATACAATGCCTGTCTGAAAAAGGAACCGTTCTTTCTTTGTTTATAACCGCACGTGCTTTATATAGACAAAACATTTCCTTCCGCCGCCGCCGCTTTGCGCTTACCATCGCCGCTATCTAAAAAAATCCGTCTGAATCACACGCCATGAGCGATTATCCTTTATTTGCCAAACTGAACCAACGCCCGGTTTTACTGGTCGGCGCCGGCCATGTGGCCGAGCGCAAAGCCGAAGCCTTATTGAAAGCCGGTGCAAAGCTGCACGTGGTGGCACAACAACTCTCACCGCAAATGGCCGCTTGGCAACAACAAGGCCTGCTCGATTATTTGGGCAGCGAATTTCAAGCCGAACAGCTTGCGCCAGTGTTTCTGGTGGTGGCCGCCACCGACGATGCCGAATTAAACAGCCGCGTGTTCCAAGCCGCCGAAGCGGCAGGCAAATTCTGCAACAGCGTGGACGACTTGGCCAACTGCTCGTTTACCGTACCCGCCGTGATCGACCGCCATCCGCTCAAAATCGCCGTTTCCAGCAGCGGCAGCGCGCCGGTGTTAGCACGTTTGTGGCGACAAAAAATCGAAACCCTGCTGCCGCAACACACCGGCCGCACCGCCGCCTTAGCCGGCCGCTGGCGTGCCGAAGTGAAACAAAAAATCCACAGCCTTACCGAACGGCGCAAATTCTGGGAACAATTGTTCCACCACGACCAAGCGTTTGAGCATCACATGGCCAGCGGCAACGAAAGCGCCGCCGAAGCACTGCTGCAACAACGCTTAGATTCGCATCAACACCAGCCGCACGGCGAAGTGGTGCTGGTCGGTGCCGGCCCCGGCGATGCCGGCCTGCTCACCCTCAACGCGCTGCAAGCGATGCAGGCGGCCGATGTGGTGTTGTACGATGCGCTGGTATCACCCGAAATTTTAGAACTGGTGCGCCGCGATGCCGAAAAAGTCAGCGTCGGCAAACGCGCCGGTGCCCACCAAGTGCAACAAGAAGAAACCAACCGCCTGTTGGTTAGCTATGCCCAACAAGGCAAGCGCGTGGTGCGACTCAAAGGCGGCGACCCCTTCGTATTCGGCCGCGGCGGCGAAGAATGCCAAGTGCTGGTGCAGGCCGGTATCCCGTTCCGCATCGTACCGGGCGTTACCGCCGGCCTCGGTGCCACCGCTTATGCCGGTATCCCGCTCACCCACCGCGATTACGCGCAAACCGCCCTCTTCATCACCGGCCACTGCCGCCCCGACGGCGACCAGTTGCGCTGGCAAACACTGGCGCGCGGCAACCAAACGCTGGTGATTTACATGGGCACCATCAAAGCCGAAGAAATCAGCCGCGAACTGATCGCCCACGGCCGCGCGGCCGACACCCCGGTTGCCGTCATCTCACAAGGCACCCAATCCACTCAAAGCGTGCGCACCGGTACCTTGCAACAACTCGCCGTCCTCGCCGCCGATGCCCCCACCCCTGCGCTGATGATGATTGGCGAAGTGGTGAAACTACGCGACGAATTGCAGTGGTTTCAGAAGGATTAAATGACCGTTGTCTAAAAGAACCTAATCATAAAACCATGCCTGTCTGAAAAAACTTTTTCAGACAGGCATGGTTTTCTGGACAACCGAATTACCAAAAATAGCGCACAATATGGAAAAACACCGGCGCGGCAAAGCAAATCGAATCCACCCGATCCAGCATACCGCCGTGGCCTTGGATCATATGCCCCCAGTCTTTCACGCCGTAATCGCGTTTGATGGCCGACATCACCAGCCCGCCGAAAAAGCCCATCAGGCAGATAATCAGGCCGATTAAGGCGGCTTGCCACATATTAAACGGCGTAATCGGTGCCATCAGCGCGGCGAGCAGCGTGGCCGAGGCAATGCCGCCGACGGTGCCGGAAACGGTTTTCGAGGGCGACAGGCTGGGCATGATTTTGGCGCCGCCCACCAACTTGCCCCACACATATTGCAACACGTCGCTGGCCTGCACCACGCCGATCATGAAGATCAGCAGCAGGATGTTGTTGGCATTATCGAAGTTGTCCAAGTCTAAAAACAGCAGCGCGGGCACGTGCGACAGGCAGAAAATGCACACCATCGCCATCCATTGCGTTTTGGCGGTACGCTCGAGAAACGAGGCGGTGTCGCCGCTCATGCTGGCGACAATCGGCAGCAGCAAAAAGCCGTACACCGGGATAAAAATCGAAAACATGCCGTACCATTGGTCTAGCACAAAATAATATTGCACCGGCAGCAGCAGATAAAAACACATCACCATGCTGCTGTAATCGCTGCGGCGGTTGTACACCAGGCTCATAAATTCGCGCAACGCGGCGAACGAAATCAGGAAAAACAATACGGTGGTACCGATGCGGCCGAGCCAGAAGGCAAACAGCAATACCAAGCTCATCAGCCACCAAGCATAAATGCGGCTGTTTAAATTGCTCACCGTATCGTTGGCCGCGCCGTGGCGGCGTTTGAGAAACTGGCCGATGATGCTCGCCAGCAGCAACACGGCAAACACGCCGATAAAAATCGTGGCAATCTGCGGCGGCTGGCTGCCGCTATCCAGCGCAATAAGCGTATTATTCATGACGTTCCCCTTCATTTAATACAGACGGCTGGCGCGTATCGTGCGGTGCCAGCGCCAATAAAGCATTGCGGCTGCGTTCCAGAAACGCCTCTTTGCTCTCACCTTCCTGCAAGCGCAAAGCCTCGCCGATTTTCACATCACACAGCAAAGGCACCGGCAGCACTTTGCCCTTGGGCAGCACGCGGTTGATGTTATGGATCCAGATCGGCACAAACTCGGTATCCGGGCGGCTGGCAGCCAAGTGGTAAATGCCGGTTTTAAACGGCAGCAACACCGTGTTGTCGTCAGTATTGCGCGTGCCTTCCGGGAAAATAATCAGCGAATCGCCCGCTTCCAGCGACACACGCATCTGCTCGGTAATCTCACGCGGGTTGTCGCTGTTGCGCGCAATCAGTAAGGCATTGAATACGTTTTGGATAATGAATCGTTTGAAACGGCCGGTCAGCCAATAATCCGCACCGGCCACCGGCCGGGTATGAATACGCCAACGGCGCGGCAGCGAAATCCACACCAGCACAAAATCGCCGTGGCTGCCGTGGTTGGCGTAATACACTTTATGCTGGGTACCGAAAGGCAGAGCCGCCGCGCGCTTGGGGCGCACGCCGGTGATAAAGGAAACGAACAGGCACAGCAGTTGGTCGATCAGCCAAGCCAGATGTTTTTTGATACGCGCTTTCATTCGGTAGCCTCCTGCGGTGCAACGGCGGCGCGACGGTGCAGTTCGCGGTAAATATCGCGGCTGCGCAACCAGCAAGTCGCCGCGCTACCGACGGCAATCAGCCCGGCCGCCGCCTGCAATACATACTCACTCTGATTGGCCGCCACTTCCCAAGCGCCGAACAAACACGCTGCCGTCAACAAAGCCATGCGGTGTTGCTTGGCCATCGGCCCGCGAAAGCTTTGCGGCAAACCCAAGCTGCCGCCGAAAATGCGGATATAAGCAGTAAGCGCCGCCAACAAAGCGCCGAGCCAGCCCAACCAACCCAAGCCCGCGCCATAGCCCAATGCCACTAGAAACAGGCTGTCTGCCGCGCGGTCTGGAAACTCGTTAAACAGCTCGCCACCGGGCGTTTTCATGCCACCTTCCACCGCCACCATGCCGTCAAACAGATTACACAGCAGCCGCAACTGTACGCATACTGCCGCTGCGATCAAAGCGGCCGGATAAGCGCTCAGGCATAAAAAAAGCGCGCCAAAAGCGGCGAACAGCACGCTCAACAGCGAAATCTGGTTGGGCGTTAAAATTTTCTTTACCGCCAGCCAATGCGCAAAACGCTGGCTCAATCGGTTTTGCCGCGCCGCAATCGGGCGGCGGTTTTCACTAGACATATTCTTTCCTCGTTATTCGGTTTGGTGGTGGGAATCTTATAGTGTTCGCCGTCGCTTGCCAAGCTGAAGATTTTGTTATTTGCGATGTGTTTGCATCAACGGCATTTGTTTATAGATTGAATTGGCTAAAAAATGTTTCAGGCAGGCATTTGCCGAAAACACGCTTGCTAAAAATGCCTGTCTGAAAACTTATTGAATCCGTTTTCAGACAGGCATTGTGATGGCCAACTTTATTTTTTCTCTACCGAATCGCGTAATTCGCGGCGCAAAATTTTGCCCACATTCGATTTCGGTAATTCCTTGCGGAACTCAATATCGCGCGGCACTTTGTAACCGGTTAGCTGGCTGCGGCAGTAGTCGACAAGTTCTTCCGCAGTCAGGCTTTCGTCTTTCGCCACCACAAACAATTTGAGCGCTTCGCCGGTTTTTTCGCTGGAAACGCCAATACAGGCGGTTTCCATCACTTTCGGGTGAGCGGCCACCACGTCTTCGATTTCGTTGGGATACACATTAAAGCCGGATACCACAATCAAATCCTTTTTGCGGTCGACCAGTTTGAACCAGCCTTTTTCATCCATCACGGCGATGTCGCCGGTAGCCAGAAAGCCGCGTTCATCAAGCACTTTAGCCGTTTCATCGTCCCGCTGCCAATAGCCCTGCATCACCTGCGGGCCGCGTATCCACATTTCGCCCGGCTGGCCGGCGGCCACTTCCTTGCCATCGGCATCGCGCAATTCGATTTCGGTAGAAGGCACCGGCAAACCGATGCTGCCGGTATAAGCGGGAATATTCAAGGGGTTACAGCACACGCCGGGGCTGGCTTCGGTAAGGCCGTAGGCTTCGACAATCGGCGTGCCGGTGACTTCTTTCCATTTTTCCGCCACCGCACGTTGAGTGGCCATGCCGCCACCCAAGGTGAGCTTAAGCTGGGAAAAATCGACTTCGGCAAAAGCGGGCTGGTTCACCATGCCGTTGAATAAAGTATTCACGCCAATAAACACGCTGATGCGGTTTTTCTTCAGGTCGCCGATAAAACCGTTCATGTCGCGCGGATTGGTAATCAGCAGAATGCGCGAACCGGCCTGGGTGAAAATCATCAGGTTCACGGTGAGCGCGAAAATATGATACAGCGGCAGCGCGGCAATCACCGTTTCTTCGCCGGGTTTGAGCAGGTTTTTAATCCACTCGGCCGCCTGCTGCATATTGGCGCAGATATTGCCATGACTAAGCACCGCACCTTTGGCCACGCCGGTGGTGCCGCCGGTGTATTGCAGGAAAGCGGTGTCGCTCAAGCTCAATACTACTGGTTTAAACGTTTGTGCGGCACCGGCTTTCAATGCCTGTCTGAACGCAATCGCACCGTCAATTCGGTATGGCGGCACCATTTTTTTCACTTTGCGCACCACAAAATTCATCAGCGTGCCTTTGAGCAGGCCGAACATATCGCCCATGCTGGCAATAATTACGTTTTTGATTTGGGTACGCGGCAGCACCAATTCCAGCGTATTGGCAAAGTTTTCCAGCACGATAATGGTGGTGGCGCCGCTGTCGTTCAACTGATGTTCCAACTCACGCGGGGTATAGAGCGGATTGGTGTTCACCACCACCAAACCGGCTTTCAACGCACCAAACAGCGCAATCGGATATTGCAACACATTGGGCATCATAATCGCCACCCGCTCGCCGCGCGGCAGTTTCAACACATTTTGCAGATAAGCGGCAAAATCGGTCACCAGCTTGCCAGTTTCGGCATAGCTCAGCGTTGTATCCATATTTTGAAACGCGCTTTTACTGCCGAATTTATCCACGCTTTGCTGAAACACATCGACGATGGATTGAAAACGGTTGGCGTCGATTTCCGCTTCAATACCTGCTTCGTAACTCTGGAGCCAGATTTTTTCCATAATGCTTCCTGTGTGCGCCTGTTTTTTTCAGACAGGCATCATGTTTTGATTAATTTATTTCACAATGACCGGCTTATCAGTGCTCATAATCACTCCGCCGCCCAAACAAATATCGCCGTCGTACAACACCGCCGACTGGCCGGGTGTCACTGCCCACTGCGGTTCGTCAAACACCAACTCTGCGGTGTCTTCATCCAGATAGCGCAATTCGCACGACGCATCGGCCATGCGGTAGCGCGTTTTGCAAGTATAGCGGCCTTCCGACGGCTTTTGCGGCAACGTCCAGCTTAAATCGTTCATCACCAAGCTTTGGGTGTAGAGCAGTGGATGATCGTGTCCTTGTACCACGATTAATTGATTTTGGCCTAAATCCTTGCCGGCCACAAACCACGGCTCGCCCGCGCCACCTATGCCCAAACCTTTGCGTTGCCCCAAAGTATAAAACATCAGACCGACGTGTTCGCCGACTTTTTTGCCTTCGGGCGTCACCATATCGCCGGGTTCGGTCGGCAGGTATTGCTGCAAAAATTCACGGAACGGCCGCTCGCCGATAAAGCAGATACCGGTACTGTCTTTCTTGGCCGCGGTCGGCAGCTTGGCTTCCGCCGCCAAACGGCGTACTTCCGGCTTTTCCAAATCGCCGAGCGGAAAAATGGCGTGCGCCAATTGGTGCGGCTGCAAGCGGTAAAGAAAATAGCTTTGGTCTTTATTGGCATCCAAGCCCTTGAGCAGGTAATGCACGCCGTTGCGTACTTCTTTGCGGGCATAATGGCCGGTAGCAATCACATCCGCGCCTTCGGCCAAGGCATAATCGAGAAAGCATTTAAACTTGATTTCGGCATTGCACAACACATCGGGATTCGGCGTACGGCCGGCGCGGTATTCCTGCAGGAAATAGGCAAATACTTTATCTTTATATTGCGCGGCGAAATTTACAATATCAATGTCGATACCGACAATATCGGCCACCGCAATCGCATCAAAAGAATCTTCCTTGATGCTGCAATATTCGTCGTTATCATCGTCTTCCCAGTTTTGCATAAACACGCCGCGCACCAGATGCCCCTGTTGCTTGAGAAGATAAGCGGTAACAGAGGAATCCACGCCGCCGGATAAACCGACCACGATATTTTGTACGGGCGTTTGCATAGTCATGAAAAAAGGGAAATTGCAGATTGAAAAGGTAGAATTTTAACATAGAGCCGTTTGACTCTGTGTTATTTTCCGTTGTAGGCGGCTGAGAAAGGTAAAAATGCCTATTTGAAAAAATAGCTCTATCTGCTTTTTCAGACAGGCATTCCTTCAAGTGACCATCAAGCAAGTCGGAAACCAACCACAACACACTGATGCAGACTACTGCTTCTTT
>CALFOA010000109.1 GCA_937919795.1 uncultured Neisseria sp. | reverse complement strand
AATAAATCATCATGCAAACCCTGATTTACCGCCGATTTCCACCCCTAAATGTGTTGCTGCAAGACGCCACACACTACCCGCACTTGGCTGTTTGCCTTGAACACAGCGAGTTTCCCGAGCTGCCTCGTCCCCAAGCCGGCAACGCTGCTGAAGCAGAACTTTATCAGCGCTTGCAAGCACAACTCGCCTGCCTGCAATGGCATGGTGCCAATCTGTTTGACCACCTGTTACCAAATGCCCAGTTGTGGCTGATGCCGCCCGCCACCTTGGATAGCCTGCACGATTATTTTGGTGACCAACTGCAATGGCGCGGCGAGCCGATTGCACAAAAAAATAGCGAAGCCGTCAAACCTTGGTTTATCCCGCCGCCTTCCACGCCGGTAGAACAGGTAGCCGTTATCGGCGCAGGCATTGCCGGTGCCACTACCGCCCGTGCGCTGGCCGAACGCGGGGTAGCGGTTACCGTATTGGAAGCGGGCGAACCGGCCGGCCGCGCTTCCGGCAACCGCCAAGGTTTGCTGTATGCCAAAATTTCAGCGCACGCCACCGCGCAAACCGAATTACTGCTGTGCGGCTATGGTTACAGCAAACGCCTGCTTGAGCGATTATTACCCGACAGCGAATATTGGGGCGCTTCCGGCGTACTCCATCTTGATCACGACGCCGCTGAAGCTGAACGCAACCGCGCCTTGGGGCAAATGCAGGCATACCGCCACTTATTTCATCATCTTGATGCTGAAGCCGCCTCCGCACTAGCCGGCATTGAGTTATCGCAAAGCGGTTTATACTGGCCGCAAGGCGTGTGGCTGAACCCCGCCGCTTGGGTGCACGCTCTGCTCGATCACCCCGCCATCACCGTGTTAAACCACCATCCGCTGCAACACGCCAGTCACGACGGCCAACGCTGGCAACTCACCACCCCGCAGCAACGCCTCAGCGCCAGCCATCTGGTGTATTGCACCGGCGCCGACAGCCGTCATCAAGCCCTGCTCAGCCCCTTGCCTTTGCACAGCATCCGCGGACAAACCAGCCTCGCCGCCGCCAACACCTATTCCGAGCAACTGCATACCGCCCTCTCCGGCGCCAGCTACCTCGCTCCCGCCTGGCAGGGCATCCACACTTACGGCGCCACCTTCATCGCCCACGATGCCGACAGCGATTGGCGTGAAACCGACGAACAGGCCAATCGCCAGGAATTGGCCGCACTGCACTCCGAATTAGCAGAAAGCCTGTCTGAAAACCCGGAAAATCTGCGTGGCCACGCCGCCATCCGCTGCGACAGCCCCGACCACCTGCCCTTAGTCGGCCCCTTAGGCGACATCGCCGCCATGCAAGCCGTTTACGCCAAGCTCGCGCTCGACCGCAAATACCGTCTCACCGCGCCCTGCCCCTATCAGCCCAATGTCTATCTCAACACCGCCCACGGCAGCCGCGGGCTGGCCACCGCGCCCTTATGTGCCGAAGCTATTGCCGCCGACCTACTCGGCCAGCCTAACCCGCTCTCGAGAGCCTTACGCGCCGCGCTGCACCCCAACCGCTATATTGTGCGTGCGATTGGTCGACAACAACCTTTGCTGTAAGCATAGTGTACGGTTATAAAATGCCTGTCTGAAACAAGCCGGCGTGCTTAACTTTTCAGACAGGCATTTAGTTTTTAAACCAAATAATCACCAAATAAATTAAATGTGTTATGCTAATCAGAAAATCCGCCGCCTACCGCCTCACGGCTGCGCTTATCATGCCTATCCCTCAAATCTCTTACCTCGCGATATAGTGCCTCATCGCCACTTCTATTCCAAAACCGGAACCTGTACCCACTTGAAGCAGTCTTGATTAAGACCTCCAGCCAACACCGATTTGAGCCTACACCACCATGAACCTTCCCGCCGAAACCGGATTTGCTCCCACGCGCCCCAGTCTCAATGCCATGATTGAGCAACTGATTCAGCGCGCTTCCGGTGCCCGCTCGCGTTCCGGCAACCAAATCGAATTACTGTTGGACAGCACCGAAAACTTCCCAGAATGGGAAGCTGCCTTACGCGGTGCAGAAGAAAGCATCTGCATCGAAATGTATATTTTTGCGACCGACGAATTCGGCCGCACCGTCCGCCAGATTCTGCTCGATAAACTGGCAGAAGGCGTTACCGTCGCGCTGGTGTACGACTGGGTTGGCAGCGTGGGCGCTTATTTCAGCCGTTTCTTCCAACCTTTGATCGAAGCCGGTGCCGAAGTACGCGCCTATAATCCGCCCGGCTGGTTCGGCGGCCTCGGTTTACTGTCGCGCAATCACCGAAAATCGATTATCGTCGACGAAAAAGTCGCTTTTGTCAGCGGCCTGTGCATATCTTCCGCCTGGCACGGCAAACCGGCCAAAGGCATCGAACCGTGGCGCGATACCGGCCTCAAACTCAGCGGCCCCATCGTACAAGACGTGCTCGCCGCCTTTGAAGACACTCTTGTCTCACAAGGCGGCACCCTGCCCGCCGGCTTAAAAAATTACGAAAACGGCGAAGCCCACCCAACCGGCAGCGCCACCGGCCGAGTATTGGCCACCACCCCGGCCAACATCAACACCATGCGGCTCGATCTCAACATCATCGGCCTGGCGCAACAAAACCTGTGGATTACCGACGCCTATTTCATGCCCACCCGCATGTATATTCAAGCCTTAATCAACGCCGCCCGCGCCGGAGTCGATGTGCGCGTATTGGTACCGCGCACCTCAGATATCAAATGGATAGGCACCGTTTCCCGCACCCAATACCGCCAATTACTCGAAGCCGGTGTACGCGTGTTCGAGTGGAACGGCACCATGATTCACGCCAAATCGGCGCTGATCGACGGCCAATGGGCGCGAGTCGGCAGTACCAACCTCAATTTGTCCAGTTGGTACGCCAACCGCGAATTGGATATTTCCATCGAAGACCCCGATACCGTGTATCTGTTAGAACGCGCATTTCTGAAAGATTTGGAAAACGCCACCGAAGTGATTCTCACCAAAGAACAACACGCCGAATTACAAAAACAGCGGGCCGGTATGTTTAAAGGCCATAAAACCCTGCACCGCGGCCAAGTAAAAGGTATGATGCGGCAAGTGATGCAATTGAGCCAAACCTTCGACAGCAACCTCGCCAGCACCCGCTTGGTAGGCGAAAGCGAAGCTTGGGCTTATGTGAGCATCGGCATCGGCATGCTGCCGAAGGGTGATAAAGACCCGTTCGCCCTGCGTCGCGCCGCCATCGGTGCCCTGCGCATCATGACCGAGA
>CALFOA010000108.1 GCA_937919795.1 uncultured Neisseria sp. | reverse complement strand
CCCATACACCGATCAACAAAGCCGCTTGCGAGAAAGTACCACCCGATTTTTTACCGCCGCCCTCTTTCCACAACAGGCAAAACAGCGCAACAAATGCCAGCGCCAAGCCGATTAAGCGGCCAGTGGTCGGCGTTTCATTGAAAATCAAGAAAGACGCAGCCACCGGCAGAAACAATGATAAGCGCTGCGCCGCATCCGATTTCACAATCCCGGCCTGCTGCACCGCCCGACCCATAATCACGAACACCGAAGGCAGCAGCACGCCCAATGCGGCAAACAGCCACCACGTTGGCAGATAGGATTGCCAAGTCGATAAATCAGGCTGTAATACCGCCATGGTGAGGCTCACCGCCACCAAATAATTCACCGCCACCGCCTGCTCGATGTCGATTTTCTTGCTGCGGGAAATTTTCAGCAGCACAGAAACCGCCACGCTGCATAAGATGCTGATAATCAGATAGTTCATGTGTGTGTGTGTTGTTTTTGATAAAGTTATACGGGCGCTCTGCTTAAAATAAACTGGTCGGTGATACGTTCTGGCCACTCTGTAATTTCAGCCATCCGGCAATACTACGATAGATAAACCAAATTAAAGGAATTATCATCATAGCCATACTCAACATAGCACCACCCATCTCGATAACCTGCCACTTTTTGTCCTCTATCATCATGGAGAGCATAAACAGCATAAAACCGGCTATCGGCAGCAAAAAAGTATACCAAAAAGTGATAATCAGATATTGATAGTGATCGTAATACATCGTACCAACCGCCTCGCGCCGTTTCCGATAAGCCCATATCACGCCAACAATCAGGAATAACCAAACGAAAATCGCCACCAAATACAGCACATAAGTAGTAGTGATCGATCTCTTCACATAATCCGGCGGAGTACAGTAATTAGAATAAGCTGATGGTTGCATGACACTATTCCTAGTTGAGTTTTCCGGCTAAACCGCCACTTCCACATCCACCGGCGACAAGCTTTTCAACCCCTGCGGGCTGATGGCCACCAAAAAACCGCGTTTGCCACCGTTGATATAGATTGTTTCCAAATCCCAAATACTTTTTTCCACATACACCGGCAAAGCGGTTTTGCAGCCGAACGGGCTGGTGCCGCCAACCAGAAAACCCGTCCACTTATTGGCTTGTGCGGCATCCGCAGGCTCGATGTGTTTTTTGCCCAACTGGCGGGCGAGGTTGCGGGTAGAAATCTGGCAGTCGCCGTGCATCAGCACAATCAGCCCTTTTTTGTGTTCATCTTGCAGTACGATGGTTTTGATTACCTGATGCTCGTGCACGCCCAATTGTGCGGACGACTGCGCAGTGCCGCCGTGTTCCACATAGTCGTACAACATCGGCGTAAATTCGATTTTGTGCGCCCGCAAAAAGCGCACGGCGGCGGTAATCGGATAATCGGGTTTCGACATCTTCCAAACGGCTTTCTCAGAAAACGGGCGAGTATGTTACCATAACACTGCTTAACCGGCAGTGATCCCCCAATACAGAAAAGGAGTAACAAAATGAGCATCCGCTATATCGGCCCCGGCCCCCGCCTTTCCGAAGCCACCGTTGCCAACGGTTTTGTTTTCCTCTCCGGCATGGTGCCGGAAAACGGCAGCGCCGATGCCACCGAACAAACCCGCGATGTGCTGGCACAGATTGATCACTGGCTGGCACAATGCCGTTCCGATAAAAACCATTTATTGGAAGCCACTATTTTTCTGGCCGACATGGCTGACTACGACGCGATGAACCGCGCTTGGGACGAATGGGTCAATCCCGAACGCGCCCCTGCCCGCGCTTGCGTGGAAGCGAAGTTGGCTAAATCAGAATGGAAAGTGGAAATTAAAGTTTCGGCTGTGGTGAAGGTTTAAAACGGTTTTTGATATTGATAAACAATGCCTGTCTGAAAATGAGCTTGCGCGTTTCTGCGAAGCTAAAAAAATATTTCAGACAGGCATTCTTTATCATTCCGTTATACTCGGGCTTGACCCGAGTATCTGCCCATCTTCATTGAAAATCAAGATACTCGGGTCAAGCCCGAGTATGACCTTACTTTTATATATTTAGCCCAGTAATGCCTGTCTGAAAAAAGTTTCTGCGTAGCTCAAAAAACATCCTTTCAGACAGGCATTTCCGTATTCGGCTATAATGCACGTTTTGTTTACTGCTATTATTCCGCCATGTCCAAACGCCAAACCTGGCTGGTGCTCACCGCCCTGTTTACCCTGCTGTTTATCGTGCTGATTGCCATCGGCGCGCACCTGATTTCCATTGAAAGCAAACAATTCGGCGTGGCCGCTTTTCTGTTTGCCTTTGCCGCCGCGTTCGGCCAGATTGCTTGCCTGGCGCTGTTTTTACGCGAACAGGCGCGTAACAAGGTGATGCAAGCCATGCAGCAATCGGCCGAGCCGTCGAAAGGCGAACCCCATGTTTGAAGAAATCGTACTCGCCAGCGGCAATGCCGGCAAACTGGCCGAATTTTCCCGCTGGTTCGCCCCCGGCAACATCCGCGTGCGTTCGCAAGCGGAATTTAACGTGCCCGAATGCCCCGAGCCACATGTCACCTTTATCGAAAACGCCATCGCCAAAGCGCGCCACGCCAGCAAATACAGCGGTAAACCGGCGCTGGCCGACGATTCGGGCATCTGCGCCTACGCCTTGGGCGGCGCACCCGGTGTATATTCCGCCCGTTTTGCCGGCAGCGAACCGAAATCCGATGCCGCCAACAACGCCAAACTTTCCGCCGAGTTGGCGGATCAAGACGACAAACGCTGTTATTACGTTTGCGTGCTGGTGTTGGTGCGCCACGAAAACGACCCGCAACCGATTATCGCCGAAGGCATTTGGCACGGGCAATGGCAGGAACAGGCCGAAGGCAGTAACGGCTTCGGCTACGACCCGCATTTTTTCCTGCCCGAACAAGGCTGCACCGCCGCGGCGCTCGCACCTGAAGTGAAAAACCAAATCAGCCACCGCGGTTTGGCCTTGCAGGAATTGAAGAAAAAGCTGGATGCGCTGTAAATCCGGCTGCCGTTATCATCAATGAACGGAACAACCACATTCGTCATACTCGGGCTTGACCCGAGTATCTCTTCAATGAAGATGGGCAGATACTCGGGTCAAGCCCGAGTATGACGACCCGTGATCCCTATCTACCCGCGGGCGTGCCCCGCGTTTTGCTTTTATTAATATGACTGCCATTCAATTTAGCCAACCCGGCCAACTCAAAGCCCTGCCGCCCCTATCGCTCTACATCCATCTGCCTTGGTGCGTACAGAAATGCCCGTATTGCGACTTCAATTCGCACACCGCCAAAGCGGAAAACGACCAAGAGCGTTATGTCGATGCCTTGCTGGCCGACTTAGCGAGCGAGCTACCCCATGTGTGGGGGCGGCCGGTAGAAACCATTTTTATCGGCGGCGGCACGCCCAGCCTGTTTTCCGCCGCCACCATCAACCGCCTGCTGGCCGGCGTGCGCGCGCTGGTGCGGGTGCAACCGGCGGCGGAAATCACGCTGGAAGCCAATCCGGGCACTTTTGAGCGCGAGAAATTCGAAGGTTTTCGCGACGCCGGCATCACCCGTTTATCCATCGGCGTGCAGAGTTTCAACGATGCCTGTCTGAAAAAACTCGGCCGCATCCACAACAGTGGCGAAGCACTCGCCGCCATCGAAACCGCCTTGCACTTATTCGAGCGGGTGAACATCGATTTGATGTACGCCCTGCCCGGCCAAGACGTTGCCGGTGCGCTGGCCGACGTACAAACCGCGCTGGCCACCGGCGTGAGCCACATCAGCGCCTATCACCTGACCATGGAGCCGAACACCCCGTTCGGCCACACCCCGCCGCCCGATTTGCCTGCCGACGAAGCGGCGCAAGATATTGAAGACGCGGTACAACAAGCGCTTCAAGAGGCCGGTTTCATTCATTACGAAACCTCGGCGTTTGCCAAAAACGGCCAATTCTGCCGCCACAACCTCAATTACTGGCAGTTTGGCGACTACCTCGGCATCGGCGCGGGCGCGCACGGCAAGATTTCGTATCACAACCGCATCGAACGCACCGTACGCAAACGCCACCCCAACGATTATCTGCAAGCCATCGCCACCGATCCCGCCTCGGCTGCCGAGCGCCGCTTGGTCAGCCGTGAAGATCTACCGTTTGAATTTATGATGAACGCACTGCGGCTCACCGAAGGCGTACCCGCCGCTTGGCTGCCGGAACGCACCGGCCTCAGCAGCGCCGCACTCGCCCAGCCGCTGCTGGCCGCTCAACAAAAAGGCCTGCTGGATACCGACCCCGCCTATTTGCGCGCTACCCCGCTGGGGAGGCGCTTTCTCAATGATTTATTGCAGTATTTTCTGGCATAATGGCTTGCAAAAAGCTGGGAGCGCGGGCGGCTCGCCCGCAGACAAGCGCTGCGCTTGCATCAGTGCTTAAGATTTAAACCATACTTAGATTTCTGGCTTTGCAGTTTGCCCTAGAAGGGCAAATGCGGGCGAGCCGCCCGCGCTCCCAA
>CALFOA010000107.1 GCA_937919795.1 uncultured Neisseria sp. | reverse complement strand
CCTTTCGTTTCTCAAGAAAATGCCTGTCTGAAATAGCTTTCAGACAGGCACTTTTATCAAAGCAATTACATCAAATTCAAATCGCTGACACGATCAAATAGATGATCAGGCTTACCACCATCTTCGTGCAACTGGATGCGCAAACGCAAATCGTTAGCAGAATCGGCCTGACGTAGAGCTTCGTCGTAGCTAATCACTCCACGCAAATAAAGAGTAAACAGGTTTTGGTCGAAGGTTTGCATACCCTCATCTACCGAACGCTGCATCAATTCTTTAATACCCATTAAGTCACCTTTAAAAACCAAATCCTGTACAGCTGGGGTATTAATGAGCAAATCGACGATAGCGGTACGACCATTGTTGTCGCGCTTAACCACTAAGCGTTGGCCAATGATACCGGTAAGGTTCATGGCGATATCCATCAATACCTGTTTGTGGCGCTCTTCGGGATAAAGGTTCATGATCCGCTCAATGGCTTGGTTGGCGCTGGTGGCGTGAATGGTGAATACACACAAGTGGCCGGTTTGCGCCAATTGCAACGCATATTCCATACTATCCTGCGAACGCACCTCACCGATACACACCACATCAGGGGCCTGACGCATGGCGTTTTGCACCGCTAAACTCCAGTCAGCGGTATCAATACCGATTTCGCGCTGGGTGATGATACATTTTTTCGGACGGTGCAGATACTCGATTGGGTCTTCGATGGTGATGATGTGACCGGGCAGATTATGGTTGCGGTAGTTCAACATGGCGGCCATTGAGGTGGACTTACCTGAGCCGGTCGCACCGGCCAGAATCAGCATGCCGCGTGACTTCATAATCAGTTGGTTAAGCACAGGCGGCAGGCTTAAGTCTTCTACGGTTGGCACTTCTGAATTGATTCGACGCAATACTAATCCGACACGACCTTGCTCATGGTAAGCATTCACACGATAACGGGTATCACTGCGCGACTGCACCGAGTAGTTGAGTTCCAAATTAGCCTTAAACTCGGCTTTCTGATCCTCATTCATGGTGGAAGCAACAATTTCTTCAGTGTCGGCAGCAGTAAGCATTGGCAAAGCAACCGGCGTCAACTTACTGTTGATTTTCATTGCCGGCGGAAAGCCTGCGCTGATAAAAATATCGGATGCGCCGCGATCTTCGGCATCGAAACACATGCGATCGAGAATCGGATGTAGGTGTACGCCGATTTGTGCAGGGGTTGGTCGTGGTGCGTTCACAGAAGCCTGAGAGGCAATCTGCTTATCAGCATAGGCACTAACCATATCGTTCAACAAATCTTCCAATTGTTTATTTGGGTCAGTCATGATATTTCTCGCAATGTTTTAGAATACGGTTAGCTCAACATATCGGCATTTTGTGCTTTACTGCGTGCCACTTCCGGCGTAATGACACCTTGGCGCAACAAAGCTTGCAATGCCTGATCAAGAGTTTGCATACCGTGTGCTTGACCGGTTTGCAAAGCAGAACCGATTTGGGCGATTTTGTTTTCGCGAATCAGGTTACGCACCGCAGGGGTGGCCAACATGATTTCATGTGCGGCAACACGACCGTTACCGTCTTTAGTTTTTAACAGAGTTTGCGAAATTACAGCACGCAAAGATTCGGACAGCATAGAGCGCACCATTTCTTTTTCGCCGGCGGGGAATACGTCGACAATACGGTCCACGGTTTTAGCGGCGCCGGTGGTGTGCAGGGTACCGAATACCAAGTGACCGGTTTCTGCGGCGGTAAGTGCCAGACCGATGGTTTCTGGGTCACGCATCTCGCCCACCAGAATCACGTCCGGGTCTTCACGCAACGCGGATTTCAGCGCGTTAGCGAAGCTGTGGGTATGTTCATGCAGTTCACGTTGGTTGATCAGCGCTTTTTTACTTTCGTGTACAAACTCGATCGGGTCTTCGATGGTAAGGATGTGGGAGGGCTGATTTTCGTTGATGTAGTTAATCATCGCAGCCAGCGTGGTGGATTTACCGGAACCGGTTGGACCGGTTACCAACACCAAACCGCGCGGGGTATCGGCGATTTTCTGGAAAATACGCGGCGCTTTAAGGTCTTCCAAGGTCAGTACGGTACTGGGAATAGTACGGAACACCGCTGCCGGGCCGCGATTGGACATGAACGCATTCACACGAAAACGGGCGACGTTGGGCAACTCGAAAGAGAAGTCAGTTTCCAGATTTTGCTGGTAGTTTTTGCGTTGCAAGTCATTCATCACCGAAGTAATCATGTGACCAACTTCTTCGGAAGACATTTCAGGCAGGTTGATACGGCGGATATCACCGTGCACACGAATCATCGGCGGCAGGCCGGCAGAGAGGTGTAAGTCGGATGCTTTGTTTTTTACGCCAAAGGCGAGTAAGTCGGTAATTTGCATAATGTGTCCTTATTTTATTAAGATAGTGTTTTATTTCCTGCTGATGCGCCGGCAACAAACCAGCTTACCGCAGGACGGTTTCGGTCGTATTGAAATAAAATCTTATCTATTCTAAATAAACAGCGGCAGTTGTTCCATGCAAATTTGAAATTTGCGGAAAAAACGGTCAAACAAAGGAAAAAAGCATGACGATGCTGCAACACAATTACCAAATGGTGTGCTCACAACTGGCAGATGCGGTTCAACAGGCTGGTCGGCCGAGCGGCAGTGTGCAGCTGGTGGCGGTCAGCAAAACTTTTCCGGCAGAGGCCATCCGCGAGGTTTATGCCGCCGGCCAACGTGATTTCGGTGAGAACTATATTCAGGAATGGTCTGCCAAAACAGAAGAGTTGGCTGATTTGCACGACATCGTCTGGCATATTATTGGCCAGATTCAATCGAATAAAACCCGTGTAGTGGCCGAACGTGCGCATTGGGTGCACAGTATTGATAAACTGAAAACCGCCGAGCGATTAAGCACCCAACGGCCACCGCAGTTGCCGCCGTTACAGATTTGTATTGAGGTGAATATTGCGAATGAAGCGAATAAACACGGCGTACCGCCAGAAGAAGCAGTAGCTTTGGCGCTGGAAGTGAGTAAACTGCCGAACCTGCAAGTACGCGGCCTGATGTGTGTGGCCGAAGCGGCGGCGGGCGAAGCTGAATTGCAACGGCAGTTCAAGCAAATGCAGGGCTTGCTGGCCGATTTGCAGGTAGCGGGCGTGGCGGCGGAT
>CALFOA010000106.1 GCA_937919795.1 uncultured Neisseria sp. | reverse complement strand
AAAAGGAATAAATAAATGAGTGTAAATTACTTTAGCTACATGCACATTTGTCAGCACATAATTTCCATGTCAATAATTTAACATAATACGGATTATGTCAAATTGATACCATCAATTACTTAGGTGAGATTCAATTAGGTGCTTTAAATAGCTCAGAATTGAAGTGGACAATTGATAATTAATTGTAAATTGAGTAAGTAGTTTTTCGTGCTATTTGTTTAAAAGTATGCTTTTTTTTATAACCCCTGTCAAGCTGGTTTTTCAGACGGCCTCCAGTTAGAGATATTTTTTAAGATATTTGGCTTGCAGATAAATCAGGATACCTAATAAAGCAAGGGGTATTAACAACATCGCGGGATGCAAAGGGAAGGGGGAGCAAAAATATGTCAGGCATGTCAACCAAATAATGCCCATACGCCAGTATTTGGCACGGTGATAGATGGCTGCGGATTCTCGAGCTGCATTTGCCTGTCGAATCTTCCTTTGCGATAGGCCGTCTGTAAGTGAAACGGTCGCAATGACAAGAGCCAGCGGCATAAAGGCAACGATGTTTCCGATTCTTATAGCCAAGACTTTAAGCGTATCGTTCAGAGTATCCAAATGTGGCTCCAGCCCTGCAAGTACAAATTGCATCGTATTTTGCAAGGTGTTCGTTGATGATTCAAAAAGTGTATCCAATCCCGTAACATCAAAAAAAAGCCAATAAAGTGCCTGATAGCAGTAACGGCTCACCACAAAATGAAATGTGTTCCCGTTGTTGTCTCCTTGTGTAAACACATTTGCAGTCTGCTCCAATTCGTATGTCAAAAGTTCAGTCTGATGAAAATAGGTTTGGCTGATGATTGAGGCAGCAAATAAAATCAAGACCACCATCAAAACAACGATTGTCCATCTGAAAGGTGCGAGCAAAAATTTTATGCTCATAGATTGTTGTAGGAAGTTGTTCGGCTGCTGCTTAGCCATAATAGCACCCCTCCACAAAAGCCTCGTTTTCTTCTTTCATCTGATTCAATCGCACGATTTCACGCATTTTGTGTGCTGCTTCAGTAATATTTTTCGGAATATCAATACTGTTATCGGGAAGAGGCAGAGGCAGCCGGATTTTGTAAAGTTGCCCGCCTTCAAGCAGGGCAAAGGCCTGCCCTTTGGGCAGTTGCAGTAAGTCGGCGGTAGATAACATGGGTACGGTTTCAGGTGCCAGCCGATCTTCGTTTCGTGAGGTAAAATCCTCCATGTCGTCCGGAAAGGCAACGTCTCCGGCACCTGAAATGAGCGTTCCTGAGATTACTGTGACATCAGGCAGCTGCTTCGTCAGCATCTCGGCTGTGACGACATTTCGCACCCGCATCATGTAAATGGTGTTCAGGTTGCCGAAGATTTGTTCTGCTTTGGCCGTCGAACCGATTCTGGCTTCTACGTCTTGGCCGGTTTGTGTGTAAACCGTAACCTGGTAGCCTGCACCGCCTGCTTTGTTTAAAAGAGGAATGAATTCGTCACCAATCAATTCGTTGAATTCATCGGCATGAATGGATACTTTGCGCTTGGCCGTTTGACCGGATTGCCCATAACCTTGTCCGTGTTTATAGATTTGCCCGGATAGGGAGGTCAAATCTGCAAACATGGCATTGCCGACGGCTCCTGCCACTTCCCGGTCTGTCAGAGAATCGAGGCCGATATAGACAACGGCATTGGTTGCCATCACCTTACGCCAATCCATTAATGGACGCTCATCTTCGAGGTCATCCAGGTTGGGGCTGAGCAACTCGGCCACTTTGCCGCTGGTCAGTTTTTCCAAAAGCGGATAGAGCGATGAAATCAATTTTTCAAAATAGGTTCTGTCATTGCCAAGAATGCCGGTTACTGCATCGGTTAGCGGCTCTTGTACGTCCTTCGATTTCATGAAGAAGGCCATTTTGACAGCTCCTGCATCGCGGCCTGTTTTTCCGATTATTTTCTTTTGATCGCTGTCTAGCTCGAAGGCATCAAACTCTCTTTCCCAGCCTGCATGATCTATATTGAGGACTTGCTCAAAATACTGTTTGGCCAGATCGTCGATGTTAACTGCGCACCGATAGATATTGTTGTAAGACGGCTTGATTGAGAGCGCCTCCATGATTTTGGCCAACACGTTGACATAACGCCACACGAAGTCCCTAAATGCTGCCGACTGGCCATCAGAGGGTAATTGGTTGGCAATTCTTGTTGCCACCTCGGTGATACGGCTGTAATCGGCGATGGGGTTATAGCGGCATGAAATCTCCGGAAAGCCGAGATGAAACATGTAAAAAGGTCTGCCGGCCTTCATCGCCTGTGTGTACATCGACAGCATCAAATCTGCATCGCCTTTAGGGTCAAAAGTGATAACCACATCCCCCCGCTGAATATCTTGATTGATCAACACTTCAGCGAGCCGTGTTTTGCCTACCCGAGTCGTTCCAAAAACACCGGCATGACCGACACGTTCACCCAAGGGGGTATAGATGTCTTCCTCATCGGGTTCAACACCGTGAATCTCAGGCGATCCGCCCACCGGCGGCAACGGAGCCACCGGATTCCACCATCCTGGATTTGAGGTGAGTCGGGTCAGCCATGTCTCACTTTGCGTTACGATTTCGTGATTTCTTGCCGCCCTGTAAAGGTGGCTCGGATTGCGTAAATGGTCATTTTCAGGTTGCCGTACCATCATCAGGCGCTGTGTATGGGTTTGCGTCCAGCGAAAGCCTTTGCCGATAAATAACGCTTTGTCTGAAACAGGAATTTGATCCGGTGTCAGCGCATAGTAGGGCAGATTCCGGATATTTTTCCGGTATTTCCGAATGCGCAGGCCGCCTTTGGCGCGCAAACCGGCCAAACCGGCAAATGCAGGAATGGCAATTAATTGAGCCATGCCGGGCATCGGCAGGCTGGCTGCGGCAAAGGCCGCTGCTGAATAAGCCGCGACACCGACAAATTCATACGGGTAACGGTAAACGTTTTCAGGTAACTTGATGGTAAGGCTCATTTTTTACTCCTGCCGGGCTGTAACAGCGTCTGCGAGTCTGCCAAGGTAATTTCAATATTGTTCGGCGGGCGGGAATCTGCACGAATAACCAGGTGCAAATGCTTTTCCGGAATCAAATAACAGTGGAATAGAAATGTGTTGTTGGCTTTACTGCCCAATGCAGAAAAAATAGCCGAGCGTTTGTTCCGCTGATTCAGTTTCAGCGAAATAAATCCTTTTTGAGCCAACAAACCGGGGCAGGCGGGGTTGTTTTTGTCAAAAAAACCGCCTGCATAAGCGCGGAATATGGCCGGTGTGACCATAAGCATTCCTTCTTGTGCAAAATGCACAAAGGAATCGCTGCGGTTCACCGAAATCGTGCCATCACTCAACCCACTGGCCAACCAATTCCAAAACCGCTTGCCTTCGGCTTGCAAGTCAACCGGCTTGTTCGCGCCGGTCGGTTTGGCGGGGCGGGGGTCGGAAGTATCAGTGTCATCGTCGTCTGTTGGTTGCAGAAGAACGGCATCCGCCACAATATCTTCGAGACTGTCAGTTTGTTTGACTGTGATGGGGCGCGGTGAACTAACGGGGAGGGCATCGCGTTCAGCTTGAATTTCCTCCACCGCCACCGAAGCGCAATCTTCGGCTGGCAGTGGCGGTGCTTTTTCATTTGCAGAACCGGGATCGCTGAATAAATCCTTCAATAGTGAGAGGCTTTTGGAGGATTTGGCAGGTGCGCTCTTGCCAATCGGCTTAGGCTGGGGTGGATTGATTTCCGGCTCTGTCGGGGTGTCGGGGGGATTGTCTTGATCGACTGCTTGTTCCAGTAAACCACTACTGGCGAGTAAGGCATCAATGCCGCTCGGAACAGGTTGGGTAGAGGCGGCCGCCTGTGTTGGCCGGGCTTTGGGCGGCGGCGGTATGAATACAGCATCTGTTTCTGCTACAGTGGATACCTTTTCTGCTGGCTTCAAGTCTTCTGCGGTTGCCATAAATGAAGCTGCTACAGTTGCTACTGTTTGATTTTGAATGATTTCTTCAGTAGTGACTGGTTCAGAATTATCCGTTTGTGGCGATCTGGCTGGTGCAGCAGCCAGCGGTTCAAGCGTGCCTTGAAACTCAGCCGGATAATTGCCATCAGGATAAAGTGTGCCCAGCCGAAATTGGAGCATCGTAAACTGATGCGACTTGACAGCCTTATCCCCGCGTTCGAAAACGACAGATACAGCAGTAATGGCTTTATGTTCATCATACGGACTGGGTAACACTGCATCATATTCCAGCAAAGAATCGAAAATACGCTGATTGTCCGTCGGAAAACCTTTGGCCATATCCGGTTTGTGTTTTTTAAGGTAGTCTCGAATGAAATCGGGAACGTTTTTCGACATCAAATACACCACATCGCCTTTACGGAACACATCGCCGCCGGCGGTGATGGCAATACTGAAATGGGCACCGCGCTCAGCAAGCATTTCAATCAGGGTTCCCATCACCACTTCAATGAGCGGCGTCCGTTTGGCGGTCGAGAAGCGTTGACGAGAGCCAGCTTTCAAATCGCGTGCTGTTGACGTCATATCGGCTTTACGCACGATTTCAGTCAACGGGTTGTCATCGGTGTGTCCGGATAAATATGCGCGTAAAGTTTGAATCAGTTTTGGATCCGATTCCCCCATCCATCTTCTTGCGCCCGAGGGCACAATCTGCTGGAAAAAAGTCCAGCCCAAGGAGGCGTGCACCTGATAAGCCGTTTTGATTTCAGGGAATGTGACACGGTAATAGAGGCGGCCACTTTCATTCATAAGACCGGCATCGGGAACCCAGACGGAAAATTGTTTGGCATAAGGCTCGGTATACAGTTCGATTAAAAATGAAGTCAGCACTTTGCCGATGTCGTGGAGGAGGGCGGCCGTCAGGATGCCGTAGCGCCAAACAGCAGTTAAACGTGCAATGTCCTCAGCTTTGGCATTGGGCGGCCAGCTTTTCGCAGCCGATGCCAGCAATGCCAAAGCGGCAACATCCAGGGTATGTCTGACAAGACCGCCATCACCAGCATGGTGATGGGATTCAGAGGCAGGTAGACGCTGAACAAACACAATGAAATTGCGAATTAGCGGTAGAGCATCGCGGTTCCAATTCTCATCTGACAGGCCTAAATTCGATTTGATGTGCGCGATGGATGGAGCGAGGCCGAGTTCGTATATCAATGCATCCGCATCCAAAATACGCAATTTGTCACCCACAATGGCATCCTGTTCGCAGGAAATGTCATTGTGGGTGGGTTTGTCTGCCGGTGCTGCCGTGGGCTGCGCAGGCCGTCTGACATACAGATAGACTGCGCCCGCACCTCCTAAGACGGCTAAACTGCCATACGTCAGCCAGCTCATACTGCCTCCTGTTTTAGGAGGCTGGCCAAATTTTTCCTGAGATGGTCAATATTCGCATGAGGCTGATCGCCGATTAGAAGGCAGGCGGTGGGATGGCGTTCGTAATAGGTTTCGAAATCTTCATACAGACTGTTCCAAACCGCACCTAAGTCGTTGGCGTGGTAATACCATCCGTCAAACTCTTGCAGCAGCAGTTCCTGTAAATATTGATCATCGAGATTGTCGTCTAACGGTTGCAGAAGATTCACGAGCTGGTCGGTTAGATGAGGCGTAGTTTCAGTTTCGTCCAGAGAGTACAGTTCAAGAAACCCATCGCAGCGGGCGATAAGATAAACCAAAGCCGCAGGCCAGCGGGTATTGATGTTTTTAAAGCGTTCGAGGCTGGCGCAGAGCTCGGTGAATTCGGATTTTTTCATTTCGCACGTTCGTCATGGGATAGAAATAATCCGTGTTTTAATACGCCTTTAAAAAAGAGGAAATAAACAATGCAAAAAAGCATTAATTCACATTGTTTCTTGACATATCAAAGAAATTGTAGTGGATGAGGCGCGATCTGGTCTTTTCAAATTAAGCCTTGATGGCAACATCAAGGCTTAATTTGTACCTTTAAAACTTTTCTTTTCCCCTTATGCCTTTTCAGTCTTCCCTTTAAGCCGTTTCCTTTACTTTTAAGTCTTTTAAAAAAAAGGACATGCGGCTTTGAGCATGTCCTTTTTTTTTGGCTTTTCGATAATTCCCTTTCCTTTGCTTATCATGAGTCCAGATATTTTGTCAAGAAACAATGTGAATTAATGCTTTTTTACATTGTTTCGTGAAATCGGATGACAAAAGCAACAAAATAGTCATGTCGTGTATCACGGCTGATTTTCATATTAATCGACTTGCGGTACGGAGATATTAAAGGTGGGGGCATCTTACATATCCGGAATCTCGTATTTTTAGGACGGGGCACTTGTCAGAAATCCTGTTCTGCCAGCTGCATTCCCGTTGCGGCCATCAAGTGCTCCGTCCTAAAAATACGGGTTCCAACTGACTGAAAGGTAGTTCGATGAACGTGGAAAACAGGCAGATTTCGTTGCCCGATGCGTATAAGTCACTTCTGCAAGACGAAGGGAAGAGCTTTGACGTGGGCGACCATGGCCGCTTTCTACACTCACATGCCGGCGATGAAAGTGCCGTCGGCTTTTTGAATTGGGTGTTTCCATACGCCAAATCAATTAAAGCCTCCGATGTGCATCTTTCCTGGCGGGAAAGCGGCTGTGTCGTACGGATCCGCCATGAAGATATGCTCATGAGCAACCAGTGGCTGTTTACCCGTCAGGCAGGTCAGTTGCTGAACGATAAAATCCGTGCGAAATGCCGGCTGCCCATACACGACATCGAATCTTCCCATGATTCTTCATTTTGGATTCTCGATGAAGACCAACAGTCGATGATCGACATCCGTGTCAGCATCGTACCGACTACTTTCGGCGCAAACATCGTTTGTCGCCTAGGCAATCAAGCCGCAAATCTGCCGCTCGAAAAAATCTATATGCCCGACTATGTCCGGGAAAAATATCTTCAGGTTATCGACAGCCCGCAAGGCATGATTATTGTCAGCGGGCCGACCGGTTCGGGTAAGAGCGCAACGCTGGCCGCCTCACTCAATTACCGCAATACGCCCGATACCAACATCATGACCGTCGAAGACCCGGTTGAAAACCGGATTCCGGGTGCAAACCAAGTCAGCATCAACTACTACCGAACCTTTGCCGGCGTACTGCGTTCATTTCTGCGTCAAGACCCGGACATCATCATGGTGGGCGAAATCCGAGACGAAGAAACCGCCGCCATCGCCACCACGGCAGCCAATACCGGTCACTTGGTGCTCAGCAGCGTGCACGCAAACGATGCACCATCCACTTTACTGCGCCTGACAGCGTTGAATGCCGAAGCATACGCGCTGGCAGAGGCATTGCTGTGTTTCTTCTCCCAGCGTTTGTTGCGCAAATTGTGCAGCAATTGCGCCATTCCCGTGGCGCTTTCCGAGGATGAACAGCAAAATCTGCCGACACGAAACCCTCAGGCAACGTATTTCCGGATGGCTTCGGAAGGTTGTCCGATGTGCCATGGGCAGGGGCATGTAGGGCGGATTCCCGTCATTGAACTCGCGCTCAATACGGCAGATGTGCGGGAGGCTATTCTCACCCAAAACATGCAGAATATTCGTGAAGCCTTGTACAGGCAGCCAAGTTATCGGACGTTGACCGAGGCCGCGCTTGAAATGTCTGCCTTGATGTTGGTTGATTTTCAGGATGCGCTGGCCATCACGCAAGCAACACTCCTGCAAACCGCATCCGAAGGAGCAAAACCGTGAACAGACGACGCTTTCTGCTTGCCGCCACAGCACTGCTTGTTACAGGCAAAACATTTTCCGCGCCCGATATGACCTCACCTACAAACCAAGCGGAGGCTTCGTTACAAAGCTTGGCCAAGCCATACCATGCAATCGGTCATTTCAAATCAGATGCGGAACGGGTGTACATGTTCATTTCTTTCGATTGCCCGTACTGCGCCAATACCTGGGCAGGATATGCGCAATGGGGACGCACTCTGCCTCAGCCGTTCCGGTTCGTCCTGGTTCCGATTGTCGGCACCCAAAAGCACAACGCGGCCGCAACAGCATTTTATGTGGTCCGGCAGCTTGCGCCCGGGCGACTCAACGAATTTATCCGCTTGGTTTATGCCATGCACAGCACAAAAACAAATATCAACGCGACCGACTATATCCGGCTGTTGCAGCGGATGGGCTTTACCAAACAGCAAATTGACTCGAGCCTTGCTGCCGACATCACGCAACAGCGGCTTGCCCGGGCCATTCTGCTGATGCGGCGCTACCGCGTGACGATGACACCGACATTCGGCGTGGCCGGGCGCTACAGTACCCATGCCGGTTTTACCAATGGCGATTATGGCATGCTCAAACAACTCTTAGACGGCCTGGTATCCAATGAAATCGAAAAACGCTAAGTGGTGGCTGGTGATTGCGCCATTGTTGTTTGCATACAGTGCGGCCTGCCTGTTTATCACACCGCAATTGTGTCCGATGCCTGAAGCCGGAGCGCTAACCCAGCGTTACGCGGCTCCTGCCGTTGCCGAGCCTCTATGGCAAGCCGTTAAAACCCTTGCAAGCGGCACGTTGGGAACGGCTTGTTACGCACCCGTGCAGCTGACCGAGGGATTTGGATGGCCGTATGCCATCACGACTGTTGTGCGGGAGCAAGCGTATATAGCCTATTTATTTTGGTTGCGGGTAGTTTGTTGGATGTTGTTGATTAATGCCGGATGGATAACAGCAATTGATATTCGCCGGATGGTTAAAAACAAGGAAGCCGTATGAAAAGGATAGCTTTATTAGCGGGCTTGGTGGCGGCAATAGCCGGATGCCGGACAGAACTGCCACCCCAAGTTTCGAAAGAACCCCGATTCGAAAGGACAGAATTAGTGGTGATGCGACAGGTTTCAGGCTATTCGGATATTGCCCTGATGAGTGAGGAAGAGGGGACGTTTATCTGGACGCATCAGCAAGTCAGCCCTTTCGGTATCCAACTTTCATTTGGTAATGCTTCCGATCCGGAGCGGTCTCTGCATACGGTTTATTTTGCGACAGACTCGTCAACCATCAGCAACCGGGAAAGAGGCCGTCTGAATGCTGTAATCAGCAACCTGCCTCCGGATGGTGTGGTGCTTTCCGGTTATGCCGACCCCCGAGCTTCCAGTGCTTACAACCTGGCACTGTCCAAACGGCGTGTGCAAAGCATTACCGATTATTTACGCGGTAAAGGCGTCACCGTTGCGTTTGAGTGTGCATACGGTAAAGACCGTTTGCCTGACCCTGACTTATGCGAGGAGCGACAAAATGACAAATAAGCCTGTGGTATTTCCACAGTATTTGGACAATGCGCAACAAATCTTGATGTTTGAAGCGGACGACCTGATGCCGATCCTGGGGGGCTTGGCCATTGCAGCCATTATGAATATGTGGGCACGCAGTCCGGTGCTGACTTACGGGCTTGGTTTTGGCTTGGGTGTGGCGCTCTCCTGTCTTTATATCCGTTCCAAGCGCAATGCGTTAACCGGGGGCTTGCAGCATGTAATTTATCTCAGTGGATTGGTACCGCTCAATAAAATCCACAAAAACGGCCTGTTGAGAAAGGTAATCAACTGATGAAAACCGCGACCCTAAAAAACAAGCTGCAACAGATGAGCAGTCAGAAATCCATGCTGGCCGTATTCGGCATCGGCATGTTGGTTTCCAATCTGTTTCTTGCATACGACAAGATGACAACGCATGAAAGCGTTGTGTTAACCCCGCCGAATTTGAGTAAACCAGCCAAAGTAGCCTTCGATAAGGCCGATGCAAATTATTTTGAACCTTTTACGCTGTACATTATTTCGACCATTTCATCGGCTACGCCTGCGACTGTCGATTACATTGCCGATGTCATGGAGTCGTTCTACACCCCCGAAGTGTGGGCAACAGTCAAGCCTCAGCTAATGGCCATCAAGACCAATCCGAAATACACAGGTCTCAATTCGATGAGCTATTTCATGCCTACCAAAGCGATTGTCTATGAGCCGGACAGTAAAAAATTTTTCGTGACCGGTAAATTGACCTCATCGGCTTACAGTCGTGGTTCTTTACAGTCTTTGGGGTCAGTACAGGCTACTTACGAATTACAAATGGAAATGGTCAATGGAATGCCGAAAGTGACCGACCAGCGTGCCTATACCGGGGAGCCGATGACCAAGGAGTGGATCCGCAAAAATCCGCAAAAGGTCGAAAAACGGTTACAGGATATGCAGCTGGTTACTCCGGCTGCGACAGAGGCGGAAATTTCGAACGAATTCCTTCCCACGGAAGCGCCGGCAACCTCGGCTGCACCTGAGCAGCCGGTTCAAGCGGTAGAACCGAATGGACAAATAGACGGTGTAGAACCGCCTCAAGCCGCCGATGATTTATTGTAAGGATTCCAAAATGATTGCAAAGACATTTTTTTATGTGGCGGCAGTTTCGTTCGTTACGGGATGTGCATCGACCGTTGCCGCAACAACTGAAAAAGAGCATGTCGAACAAGAAGTGGTTTACCGGCCTGTCGAAGAAGTTTGGCCTGATGTGGTGCCGCAAAAACCGCGCTCCAATCCGAAAACTCCGACCAAAAACAGCAAGGCAGGTAAAAATCCGGCGTCCAAAACTCCGACCTATGCTCAACGCCGCGTGGTTCAGGTCACCGGCAGCGCCCCTGTTTCCGGGGGGTTTCAAGACAATATTGTCGAGGGGCCGGTACAAGGTGTTCACAACGTCGTTTCGAAATACGGCGAGAACCATGTTGTCAGGATTGCCCGCCATTACCCCAACACGATTTTGACCCCATTCCAACAACCTGAGGTTAAGGGTGGTGTGGGCAGCCACGCCGCCGATGTGGTCGGCTCTACGGTATTTATCGAACCGTTGACGGCGAAACGCTTTTGGATCGCCATTTATGACAAGGCCAATCCGCGCAGTCTGCCGGTGTCGTTGACACTTTCACCGCAAGCAAATCTGATGTCGCAAACGTTGACCTTGGCAACCGGCGGCTTGTCACCGGCTGAGAAGAGCGGTGTAAAAACCGGCAAAGCTGCCGGATTCAGCCAGTTACTGGCCGATGTGCTCAAAGAACTTGTTGGTGGCAGAGTGCCCTCGGGTTACACCGTGCAGCCCTTGCGCCAAAAAATCAATATGGCAAACGGCATGAGTGCCGAGCCGATACAGCGCTACAGCGGTGCTCAGTTTGACGTTTACCGCTACCGATTGCGCAACACGACAGGTCAGCCGCAAGTGCTGGCGGAAGAGATGTTTGGTGCCAATGACCGCGTAGTGGCCGTTTCCTTCTTTCCGAAAATCTCGGTTTATCCGGGTGAGAGCACCGATGTATTGATTATGGTCGGCAAGGGAGGTACACGATGAAGCTGAAAGAAAAATGGAGCAATCTGAATGGCCGCCAAAAACAGGTGGCGGTTATCGGCAGTGTGGCCGGCGTGGCGGCGTTGACTTTTATCGTTTCCGGTTTCAACGATTACCGAAGCGGTGTGCTTGCACGCAAAAAACCGAACACGGAGACACAAATCATTACCTCGGCCAGCCGGGATTTGACCATGGAACGGCTCGCCGGTGAGTTGCAGTCGATGCGCCAGGAATGGCAAAACGAAAAACGCAACAAGGCTGCGGGCGGGCAGGGCGGCATGACAGCGGAAGAGGTGTTGCGCCTGATTCAGGATAGTAAGCAAACCGACCTTTCCGTCGGCCAACAAGGGTCTCCGTTTGACGGACAGGAATCGGCCAATACCCAGGCGCCCTTGGCTTCGGGGACGGCCACAATACCGGGCACATTGCCGGATGGTGACGGGCTTGAAGAGAAGGCTGAAAAACCGAAGTCGCGTTTTCAGACAACCAATGCGGCATCGGCTGCTGCTTCAGATTCCTCTGATAACGGCAAATCCAACACCAAGGCTGCACAAGCCGGTGAGGGTGAAAACCGCACCTATCTGCCGGCAGGTTCGATTCTGTCTGTCGCTTTGTTGTCCGGTATCAATGCACCCACCAATGCATCTGCTTCAGGCAACCAAAAAGATCCGATGCCGGTATTGATGACAGTAAAAGGCACTGCTTTATTACCCAATGGCTTCCGACAAGACTTATCCAATTGTTTTGTACTGGCCTCAGCATTCGGACAATACATGGATTCCCGCGCGATGATGCGCACACAAACACTCTCCTGTGTGCGCGATGACGGCAAATCCGTCGAAATCAGTCTTGCCGGCACAGTGATGGGTGAAGATGGTAAGCCCGGTTTCCAAGGTCGTGTGGTATCCAAAACCGGCAAAGTCATCTCCCAATTGGTGAAGATAGGTGCGATGGAAACGCTTGCAGACATTGCTACAGGCGTGGCAAACGGAGTGAATATCAATACCGGTAGCGGTAGCAACGAGGGTTCGCCACGCACCCAAATTAATTTAGGCGGTACAGCCGCCGAGGCTGCCGGCAAGCGCACCAGCAAAACATTTGACCGAATAGCCGACATCTACAGCAGCTACGGCACACAATCCATTCCGGTGGTTGAGGTCGAGCCCTTGCGTACCGGTGAAATCATTGTAACCAAAGGAGTGTTTTTGGATTATGTGAAAAAGGATCAAAGAAAATGAAACAGTTGAAATGGATTTACATAACGCCGCTGCTTTTCCTCACCGGCTGCGCATCAAGTTTTAATGTCGGTGATTCCGGCAAGCTGTCATGCCGGCAGTCGGCAAAAGGAATACCTTGTGTAACAGTCAGATCAGCCTTTTACGCCGCACAGTCTTATGACCCTGATGAAACCATCCAGTTGCACGAACCGGGTCAAAATGACAGAAAAGGCAGCGTCAGCAATGTCGTTCCGTTCTTGCCGGAGCCGGTGCAGACCGCAGCCGTTATCGGAGAGCCGAAACCGTTATTGATGCCGGCTCAGGTGATGCGGGTATGGGTAAACGCTTATGAAGATGAAAATGGGAATTTGGTCTATCCGTCACGCGTATTCTCCGAAGTCACACCCCGCAAATGGAATGTGGGCTATTCCGCTGCGCAAGGTATCCAAAGTTCCCGCCTGATTACACCGCTGGTTACACCGAAAGAAACGGTAGCGGAAGAAGATGAAACCCAAAAAGAGGCTGAAGCCGTGCAGCAACAGACTGCACCTACGCAACCGGCAGCAGCTTCACAATCCATTCCCGACTCATTACCGGACGGCGTTTTGCCCCCTTTGCAGTAAATCCACCACTTAGATAAGGAGTTTTATCATGTTTTTGAGCAATAAAATCAAGCAGGTTAAAAAGCGCATGCAGCGCTCCCAGCAGCAATTGGTATTGCTGGGGCTGGTAGCAGCCAGTTCCCAATTTGTACATGCCGGCGGCGATACCAGCTTTTCTGATTACGTCGACTGGCTTTTGGGGCTGATGCAGGGCAGTCTTGGTCAGATTTTGGTGTTGGTAGGCTTGGCTATTTGTGCCATCAGTATGTATATGGGCGGTTGGAAATACCTGCTTACCGTACTTGGCATCATCTTCATCCTTGTTGTAGCACCGGGTCCGGTGCTCAGTCTCTTCACTGTTACCTTTTAAGAGATAGACCTATAGGGATTGGGGCGGAAATGAAACTGTTTTTGTGTGAAAAGCCATCACAAGCGAAAGACATCGGCAAAGTGTTGGGTGTGCTCGATGGCAGGTTCGACGGCTACTACAGAAAAGGCGATGTGGCCGTCAC
>CALFOA010000105.1 GCA_937919795.1 uncultured Neisseria sp. | reverse complement strand
GTTTGGTGCTGACCGAAGTCTATGCCGCTGGAGAAGAGCCGATTGTGGCCGCCGATGCCCGTGCACTGGCGCGCGCCATCCGCGTGCGCGGCAAGTTGGAGCCGATTTATTGCGAAGACGTGAACGCCTTACCCGCCACTTTGCTGAATGTGTTGAAAGACGGCGATGTGGTGTTGAACATGGGCGCCGGTAGTATCAATAAAGTACCGCAGGCTTTGGTAGAATTGAGTAAACAGCAATAAATGCCTGTCTGAAAAAATAAAGGTAGCGGTTCGGTAAAACCGCTTAATAGAAGCAGAAAGTAACTATGCAGAATTTCGGTAAAGTAGCGGTATTGATGGGCGGTTTTTCCAGCGAGCGCGAAGTCTCGCTTAGTAGTGGCGAGGGTATTGTTGAAGCTCTGCGCAGCAAAGGAATTGATGCCCACCCTTTCGACCCGAAAGAAACGCCGTTGAGCGAGTTGAAAGCGCAAGGTTTTCAGACCGCCTTTAATATTTTACACGGCACTTACGGCGAAGACGGCGCGGTACAAGGTGCGCTGGAATTGATGGGTATGCCTTATACCGGCAGTGGTGTGGCCGCTTCGGCGCTGGGAATGGATAAATACCGTTGCAAACTGATTTGGAGCGCGCTGGGTTTGCCGGTGCCCGAGTTTGCCGTGTTGCATGAAGACAGTGATTTTGATGCCATCGAGGCCGAATTGGGCTTACCGATGTTTGTCAAACCGGCTAACGAAGGCAGCAGCGTCGGCGTGGTTAAAGTGAAAGAAGCGGGCACCCTGAAAGCGGTTTACGATGAGTTGAAACACATGCGCGGCGAAATCATCGCCGAGCGCTTTATTGGTGGTGGTGAATATTCTTGCTCGGTGCTCAACAACCAAGCTTTGCCCAGCATCCAGATTATTCCGGCCACAGAGTTTTACGATTACGAAGCCAAGTACCTGCGCGACGATACCGTTTATCGTTGCCCCTCAGATTTGAATGAGAGCGACGAAGCGCTGATGCGCAGCTTGGCGGTGAAAGCAGCAGAAGCCATTGGCGCTTACGGCTGTTCGCGTGTGGATTTTCTGAAAGATGGAACCGGCAAGCTGTATATTCTCGAAGTTAATACTCTGCCGGGGATGACCAGCCACAGTTTGGTACCTAAAGCCGCCGCCCAAGTAGGCATGAGTTATGCCGATGTTTGCATAGAGATTTTGAAAACAGCTCATGTGGGATAATGTTAAAGCCTTAAGGAAGTTAAGCAGCTGGCTGTATGTGGTCATTACCCTATTGATAATCGGGTCAATAATTGCATGGTTGTATAATTCAAACTATTTTCCGATTAAACAGGTTAAAATAGAAGGCAGTTTGGCGCACAGCAACAGCGATTCCTTGCAAAAAATCGCTGCGCACTATGTACGCGGTAATATCTTTAAGGCCGATTTGAACGGTGCTCAGCATGCTTTTGAGCAACAACCTTGGATAGAAACCGCTACCGTGCGCCGTCGTCTGCCGGATACGGTAGAAATCCATTTGGTTGAGCACGAACCGCTGGCCAGATGGAAAGACGGTAGTTTGGTTGATAATAAAGGTCAGTTGTTCAAAGCAAGTTATGAAGAAAAACTGCCTGTTTTTGAAGGCGAACCGGGTACCGAAAAAGTGATGACCGAACATTACCAACAGTTCGGCCAACAACTCAAACCGCTTAACCTCGCTATTGATAAACTGGTTTACAGCCCGCGCTCGGCGTGGTCGGTGGTATTGGATAATAAAATTACTGTCTATTTAGGGCGAGAAAATGAAAACGAGCGGCTCAACCGCTTTACCGAAGTGTGGCGCAGCATACTCAAACCTCAGCAGCCGGCATTAGATTATGTCGATATGCGTTATAAAGACGGTTTCGCCATCCGCCAGCGCCCAGTGGCTGAGCGGGTGGAAGAAGTAAGCGCAACAGAGACGGTAGAACAACCGCAACAGTAAAGATGAAAAAAAAAGAATGGAACATCATGGTTAGCAAACAGTACATCAGCGCATTAGATATCGGTACTTCGAAGGTGATTGCGCTTATCGGTGAAATAGGCGAGGATAACGAAATCCATATCGTAGGCCTAGGGCAAGCTCCCTCGCGCGGCTTGCGCGCCGGTATGGTAACCAATATTGATGCCACCGCTCAAGCCATCAAACAGGCCATGGAAGAAGCGGAGCGCATGGCTGATTGCAAAGTCGATAGCGTGACCACCGGTATCGCCGGTAATCATATTCGCAGCCTGAACTCACAAGGCGTGGTGAAAATCAAAGACGGCGAAGTATCGCAGGCCGATATCGACCGCGCCATCGAAACGGCCAAAGCGGTTAATATACCGCCGGATCACAATATTTTGCATACCGTAGTGCAGGAATACATTATTGATAACCAGCCCGGTGTCAAAGAGCCCATCGGCATGAGTGGTGTCCGTTTGGATACCCGCGTACACATCATTACCGGTGCCATCACCGCGTTGCAAAATATCCAAAAATGCGTAAACCGTTGCGGTTTGCACATGGATCAAATTATGCTGCAACCTTTGGCGAGCGGCCAGGCAGTGTTGACTGAAGACGAAAAAGAATTGGGTGTGTGCGTGATCGATATCGGCGGTGGTACCACCGATATTGCGGTCTACACCAATGGCGCCATCCGCCATACTGCCGTGATTCCGGTAGCAGGTGATCTGATTACCAGCGACATTGCCCATGCCCTGCGTACTCCTTATGTTCACGCCGAGTACATTAAAGTACATCACGGTTTGGCCATTGTCGATGCGGACATGGAAGACGAAATGGTTGAAGTGCCGAGTGTGGGTGATCGCCCGATGCGCCAAGTGCCACGCAGTGTGTTGGCACAAGTAATCGGCCCGCGTGTGGAAGAAATTCTGGAGCTGACTTTACACGAGTTGCGCCGTTCCGGTTTCCCGGAAGAAGTATTGAATTCCGGCGTGGTGTTGACCGGCGGTGCTTCGTTGTTGCCCGGTATGCTGGATTTGGCTGAAGAAATCTTCAATGTACCCGCCCGTATCGGTGTGCCACAGGATATTCCGGGGGTTTCCGAACGTGTCCGCAATCCCCGTTACGCTACTGCCATCGGCTTATTGCAAGCGGCTCGTGGTGAGGCGGAAGGCAAGGTAGTTGGCGGCGCGGTTTCGGTAGGCGACAACAAAGAAAGTCTTTGGGTTAAGCTGCGGGATTGGTTTAAAAATAATTTCTAAGATTTTGATGTGAAATTACAAAGAACTCTTTTGCCAAGCACAAAAGAGTTCTTTATAATATCAAAATCTGTCAAAAAATTTTTTATGCGGCTATTTTCCAAGCGGCCGCAGGTGCTGAGGAGCATATACATGGATTTGGTTTACGACGTAGTGGAGTCTGCCGCATCGCCTGCTGTAATTAAGGTTATCGGTATCGGCGGCGGTGGCTGCAATGCCATCAATAATATGATTCGCAACACCATCGCGGGTGTAGAATTTATCAGCGCCAATACCGATGCCCAAGCTCTGGGTAAAAATCAGGCGCCTAAACGTATTCAATTGGGCACCAATTTAACACGCGGTTTGGGTGCCGGTGCCAACCCTGAAGTGGGTCGTGCAGCAGCACAAGAAGATCGCGAAGCCATCGCTGATGCGATTCGCGGTGCCAATATGTTGTTTATTACTACCGGCATGGGTGGTGGTACCGGCACCGGTGCCGCTCCGGTGGTAGCTGAAATTGCTAAAGAGTTGGGTATTCTGACCGTCGCGGTGGTAACCCGTCCGTTCGAGCATGAAGGTAAGCGCATCAATATTGCCACACAAGGTATCGACCAGCTGAAAAGCCAAGTGGATTCGCTGATTGTGATTCCGAATGATAAGTTGATGACCGCTTTGGGCGAAGATGTTACCGTACGCGAAGCCTTCCAAGAGGCCGACAATGTATTGCATGCTGCAGTGGCTGGTATTTCCGAAGTGGTTACCCGCCCGGGCTTCAT
>CALFOA010000104.1 GCA_937919795.1 uncultured Neisseria sp. | reverse complement strand
TCGGCAATCAAATCACCTTGTTTGATTTTCTGCCCCAGTTTCACATGTAACTTCCTGATCTGGCCGGACGCCTGCGCGCCCACTTCCACTAAATGCGAAGAAGCGATTTCGCCGGTGGCCGACACCGTTTGGCTGATGTTGCCGCGCTTCACCTCTTCGGTAAGATAAGACACCGCTTCCTTAGGCTTAAAGAACGACCAAACCCACCACATGATGATAGCCAACACCAATAAACCGGCTATCCACTTCAGCACCTTTTTCATTTTATAGATACTCTACTGTATGTTTAATTCGGCTCAAGTGTACTGTAAGCCTTTTACCCTGCCAAGCCATTTACCGTTCTAACAAAAAATAACATTATGTTTTCAAATAAAAAAACAACAATCATTTTACATATTTTCCATTAAAAATTTGCCAACTTTCCATTAGCAAACAAAGCAATACAAAACCGCTATGATGCCTATCTGAAACAATACAATTTTTTTCACTCGTTTCAGTAAGGTTAAAACCGCGTCGCAACCGTTTCTTCGGTATAATAAAGCTCGGTGGAAATACAGCAGTAATATGCCTTTTGATCTACCATCACTTATACATAAAAAAGCAGTACTCCATTCCATTGATTAAAAATAATAACGACTTAAACATTATGACAATCGAAAAACCGTCTTTCCAAAGGGGCTTCACCCTTCCAGAACTCCTCATCGTTGTGCTGGTAATCGCCATTTTAGCCACCATAGCCTATCCTTCTTACGATAGTTATATCCGCAATTCTCGGATAGAAAATGCCCGTGCCGATTTGCTGCAAAATGCACAAACCATGGAGCGTTACTACATTCAAAACCGCACTTTTGAAAACTTCAACACCGACAATCTCAAGCAAAATCAGTATTTTGATATCGACATCGTTTCTCAAACTGCCGACACCTTTACCCTAGAAGCAATTGCCAACAGCAGCAGTAATTCAAGAGAATCACGCGTCTTACGGGTTGACGATAGCAACATCATGCGCATTTGCGAATCGGCTGCCTCCGACGCAAAGTGTGAAGTGAAATAATATTCTAGTTTACTATCTCATAAGTTTCCATCATACTACCTGCATACAAGCCTTTCAAAACCAAAGGGGAAAAGGTATGCAGGTTTTTTCTATTGCTGCGTCGCGCGGATTTACTCTTGTTCAACTGATTATCACACTAGCCATTGCCGGCATCTTAGCTTCGTTGACAACTTGGGCTTACAGCCGCCATGCCCGCGATGCTCGGTTAGCCGAAGCACATGCAGCATTACTGCAAAACGCCCAATTTATGGAACGTTTCTACCAACAAAAAAGAAGTTTTAAAGCCAATTCCACCACTTGGCCAACTTTGCCGATTACCGAAACCGAGCATTTTTGCATCCGCCCGCAAGGCAATGCTCGCGGCGCCAACGACGAACGATACACCCTGAAAGCCGTTGCCAAAAACCCGGGCAACGAACCACGTGTATTGAAAATCAGCGAAGATTTAAACAGTCAGCTTTGTGAAAGCAGTAGCAGCCGTTGCAGCGACAGCGGTGCTTTTTTCTCCGCCGCCAATGGTACCGATCGTGCTTGTAAGATTTACCGTCAATAAACAGGTGATAAAAATTCAGACAGGCATTTAAAAGCTAAATGCCTGTCTGAAAACTTTATATAACGTTTAAATCTGATAATCGTAATCCACAACTAACGGCGCATGATCGGAAAATTTTTCTTCCTTATACACATGCGCTGTTTGCGCTTGAGCAGCCAAATCAGGCGTGACCATGTGGTAATCAATTCGCCAACCCACATCTTTCGCATAGGCCTGCCCACGGTTGCTCCACCAGGTATAGCCCGGCTCTTCGGGATACAGCGTGCGCCACATATCCACCCAACCCAAATCGGCAATCACCCTGCCTATCCATTCTCGCTCTTCTGGTAAGAAACCGGAATTTTTCTGGTTGCCTTTCCAGTTTTTCAAATCAATATTTTGGTGGGCAATGTTCCAATCGCCGCACACCACAATGTCGCGCCCCTCTGCTTTCATTTCGGCTAACATCGGATAAAACGCATCAAGAAAGCGGTATTTCAACTCCTGCCGCTCCGGCGCGCTGGTTCCCGAAGGCAAATAGAGTGAAATCACCGTCAGATTACCAAAGTCGGCGCGTACAAAACGGCCTTCACGGTCAAACTCTTCAATGCCCATGCCGGTTTGTACCCGATCGGGTACGCGCTTGCTGTACACCGCCACACCGCTGTAACCACGTTTTTCGGCACAATGCCACACACCGTGCATACCGTGCGGATTTTTCATATCGTCCGACAAATCGGCTTCCTGCGCTTTCAATTCCTGTACGCACACAATATCCGCGCCCGAGGCGGCGATGTATTCGTGAAACCCTTTTTTATAGGCGGAACGGATGCCGTTTACATTGGCGGAGATGATTTTTAACACAGTACACTTCCTGATAGAAAAACAAAATAGGCGCTATTTTACCGTATTCGCTTAGATGAAAACAAAAAGAATGCCTGTCTGAAAGCAGGTTTTATCATCCTTTCAGACAGGCATTCAGTGATACGCTTTTAATGCTTAATCATCTTCACGGAAAGCATCGTGGCAAGACTTACAGCTTTGTCCTACATCGCCAACCGGTTTTTTCACCGCATCCAGATTACCCGCAGCGGCAGCGGTTTTCAAAGCAGCGGTAGCGGCAGTAAACTTATCGATTTCTTTTTTGAATTCATCGGGTTTACTCCAAACTTCAGCTTTGGCTTCCGATTTTTCATTCGCGCTTTCAGGCGTGTAATGTACCCAAGGCTTGCCGGCATTGGCATCCAAGCTATCGGCAGCGGCTTGCAAGGCGGCGGCATCATAAGGTGTTTCACCTTTAACCATTTTGCCGATCAGGCCGAAATCTTTCTTGTATGCCTTCATCAAACGTTCACGCTCTTCAACTGCATCTTTTGGGCTTAACCCGGCAGTTGTAGCACCAGAAGCCGATTCAGCCGCAGCAGGAGCAGAGCCCGTTGCCGCAGGAGCCGAAGCGGTAGCCGCAGGTGTTGAAGCGGCCGGGGCACTACTGTTTTTAGTTTCGCCACAAGCGGCCAGCAGGGTTAAAGCAGCCAAGGCGCTCAGGGTAGAAATGGATTTTTTCATGTTTGTGTCCTTTTATGTAGTTAAGAAATTTTCACTTCTTATTTTATCTCGCTGCCCCGATTAAGAACAGATTAGCATCAGACCAGCCGGCCTGTTAAAAGTTTGTTACTGCCAAACTTTTCTTGCAGGCACTTTCGAATCATACCGCCATTATGCTTACTTGGGTAATTAATGCATAGATTAATTTACCTTATTTGCAGTTTATCCGAATAAATTCA
>CALFOA010000103.1 GCA_937919795.1 uncultured Neisseria sp. | reverse complement strand
GTGGGTGACGGTAAAGGTACCGAACGCGCCGGAACCTTTGGCGTGCATACGGCGCTCGGGAATCACTTCGCGTACGAAGTTGCCGAGTTTTTCGTTCAACCACAAATCCTGTGATAATAAGGGGCCGCGCGCACCGGCGGTGAGGCTGTTTTGGTTATCGGCAACCGGTGCGCCGGCATTGGTAGTGAGATGGGTAACGGGACATTTGTTGTTGCTCATTATTGTGCTCCTTCGTTGTAGTGCTTAGTGGTATGAATTTGCCCAAAGGCGTAAAAATAGCAAGTTTCTTGAGTATGGTCGGTTTCGTTGTTAATTTGCTTCTCCTTAGCGTTAAACTATGGAAAACACTATACGCAAAAATTTTAGCTATTAAAACTATGAAATTCATTTAATTTTTATATGCAAAGCGCAATAAACAAAATGCCTGTCTGAACAATTTTTCAGACAGGCATTCCATAATATCTTTAATAATCAGCGCTTAGCTAAACCTTTTTCGTTCAACAGCGGCAGAATATCCGGGCGAATCGGGTGGCACAGCGCATTTTTCACCTGTTGCGACCAATCCAAATCCAAGTTGCTGCGTTCTTGGTAATATTTTCTCACCACTTCGTTATAGGCTTGCAGCTTGTCGCTATCCAACGGGCGGTAGCCGTTCTCCGACACCACACACTCTTGCGGCAGGCGCGGGCGCATCATGGGATCTTGCGCGGGGTGGCCGAGCGACATACCGAACAGCGGCATCACCTGCTCGGGCAGGCCGAGAATGGCATTGGTTTCGCGGGCGTTGTCGCGCAGGCTGCCGATGTACACTCCACCCAAACCCAGCGATTCGGCGGTGAGCAACACGTTTTGCGCCATGATACCGGCATCGATAGCGCCGACCAGTACCATTTCTGTCCAATCGGTTTGCACTTCGGCATCGATTTTTTTGTGTTTGGCCAAGTCAAGGCAGAACACCAAAAACTCGGCGCAGGTTTCGATATAGTGCTGGTTGGAACCGACCGCGCGCAGTTGTTTACGCTTCTCAATGTCGGTTACCCGCACGATGTGGGTGGTTTGCAAAAAGCTGGAAGTGGAGGCGGCCTGGCCGGCGCGCAACACGGCATCCAGCATTTCGGCGGAAATCGGCTCGCCGGTGAATTTGCGGATAGAACGGTGGGACAAGGCGGTTTCGAGCGCCGGTTTGCTGTGTAAAGTCATGGGTTTCTCCTCTAAATGGTATGGGGGTGTTTTCAGACAGGCATTCCTTATCTTCATGCCTGTCTGAACAATATCAAGCCAGTTTACGCGCCAATTCGGCCAAACACTTGCCTTGGGTAAACGCAATCTGCTGCTCTTCGCTGCTCAAGGCACGGCGGCTGTTGCCGGCCACATGGCCTGCGCCGTAAGGCGAACCGCCGCCGGTGGTGGTGTTGAGCGCGCCTTCAGAATAAGGAATGCCGCTGATCACCATGCCGTGATGCAATAAGGGCAACATCATGGTCAACAGCGTGCTTTCCTGGCCGCCGTGCGGTGAGGCGCTGCTGGTGAACACGGTGGCGGGTTTGCCGATCAAATCGCCGGACAGCCACTGCGGCACGGTGCCGTCGAGAAAATATTTCATGGCGGCGGCCATATTGCCGAAACGGGTCGGACTGCCCAAGGCCAGCGCGGCACAGCTTTTCAAATCGGCCGCCGTGCAATACGGCGCGCCGCTGTCGGGGATATCGGCTTCCACCGCTTCGCAAACGGTAGAGACTTTCGGCACGGTACGCAGCACCGCTTCGCAGCCGGGCACGCTCTCTACCCCGCGCGCGATTTGGCGTGCCAAGTCGGCGGTGGTGCCGTGCTGGCTATAATAAACGATTAAAACAGCTAAGGTTTTTTGGCTCATTGGTTAAATTCCGTTACAATATTTGCTTTTATTGACTCAATCCGCTGCTGCAATCAGGCGGCGACGGAGCAAAGATTATGCTGAATTCAGAACGTTTGCAAGCTTGGCAGCAATCTCGCCTTTATGGTTTTGCACTTTTTGTGTGGCAACGTTTTATGGAAGTGCGGGTGCCGCAAATTGCCGCCAGCCTTACCTACACCACTTTGCTCGCGCTGGTGCCGATTTTAACGGTTACGCTGGTCATCGTATCCGCCTTCCCAATGTTCAGCGATTTATCCGCCGATTTTATCCGCTTTATCAATATGATGATGGTGCCCAGCGGCGTCGACGTGATTCTGGAGTATATCAATCAATTCAAATCCAAAGCCAGCAACCTCACCGCCATCGGTATTATTTTCCTGCTGATTTCCTCGCTGATGCTGGTGCAAACCATCGATCAGACTTTCAACCGCATCTGGCGGGTCAACACCCAGCGGCCGTGGTGGATGCAGCTGTTTGTGTATTGGACACTACTCACTTTCGCCCCCTTGGTATTGGGCGTGAGTATTTCGTTATGGGGGCTGATGCTCAAAAGCACCCGGCTGGACATCTATTTCCCGTTTCTGGCCGGCACCCTGCGCGTTGTCACCTCGATTCTGTTTAATACCGTGTTGCTGTGGCTACTCTACCGGCTGGTACCCAATCGTTTCGTTCCGGCCAAGCAAGCCCTGATCGGCGCGATGGTTACCGCGTTGGCACTGGAATTGCTGCGCTCCGGTTTTGCCTTTTATATCGGCCGTTTCAACAGCTATGAATTGATTTACGGTGCCTTTGCCGCTATTCCGCTGTTTCTGCTGTGGCTGCATACCTTGTGGTTGGTGGTGCTTTCCGGTGCGGTGCTCACCGCCTCGCTCTCTTATTGGCAAGGTGAAGCCTTCCGCCGCAATTTTGATGCGCAGGGGCGGTTTGATGATGTATTGAAAATTCTGTTGCTGCTGGAAGAAGCCCAGCATAGAGGCGAAGCGCTTGGCGTGCGCCAACTGCGCCAGCATGTGAACATGGGCTACGATGAATTGGGTGATTTGCTGGAAAAACTCGCCCGCCACGGTTATGTTTACCCCGGCCGCCAGTCGTGGGTGTTAAAAATGTCGCCGGAAAACATTGATTTAAGCGATTTGTTTTATCTATTTGTTTACCGCCCGCCACGCGAACAAAATGAT
>CALFOA010000102.1 GCA_937919795.1 uncultured Neisseria sp. | reverse complement strand
TAACCGCCGATCAGTTCAAGCTCTATCAAATGATCTGGCAGCGCACCGTCGCCTGCCAAATGGCACCTGCCAAGTTCGACCAAACCACCGTTGATATCGCTGTGGGCGAAGGCATTTTCCGCGTAACTGGCCAAGTGCAAACCTTCGCCGGCTTCCTCAGCGTGTATGAAGAAAGCACCGATGATGCCGATGAAGACGAAGACAACAAAAAACTGCCCGAAATGAGCGAAGGCGAAAAATTGCCCGTCGATAACCTTTATGGCGAACAGCATTTCACCACCCCGCCGCCGCGCTTCAACGAAGCCACGCTGGTCAAAGCGTTGGAAGAATTCGGCATCGGCCGCCCGTCCACTTACGCCAGCATTATTTCTACGCTCAAAGACCGTGAATACGTTACCCTTGAGCAAAAACGCTTTACCCCCACCGACACCGGCGACATCGTCAACAAATTTCTGACCGAACACTTCGCCCAATACGTCGATTACCACTTCACCGCCAAGCTGGAAGACCAGCTCGACGAAATCGCCGGCGGCAAACGCCAGTGGATTCCGGTGATGGATAAATTCTGGAAAGGCTTCCACAAGCAGGTAGAAGAAAAAGAGGGCATTGAGCGCGCCAAAATCACCACCGAAGAGCTGGAAGAAACTTGCCCGAAATGCGGCAACCACAAGCTGCAAATCAAATTCGGCAAACGCGGTCGCTTTATCGCCTGCTCAGGCTACCCCGATTGCGACTACACTCGAAATATGGGTGAAACCGCCGAAGATGCCGCCAAAGAAGCCGAAGAGCCGACCATCGTAGAAGGCAGAAGCTGCCCCAAATGCGAAGGTCAACTTGTGTATAAAAAAGGCCGCTACGGAAAATTTATCGGCTGCGCCAACTATCCGAAGTGCAAACACATCGAGCCTTTAGAGCCGCCGAAAGACACCGGCGTAGAATGTCCGCAATGTAAAAAAGGCAAGCTGATTGAGCGCAAATCCCGCTACGGCAAACTGTTTTACAGCTGCAACACCTACCCCGACTGTAACTACGCCACCTGGAATCCGCCGATAGCCGAAACCTGCCCCCAATGCCAATGGCCGGTGCTTACCATCAAAACCACCAAACGTTGGGGCGTAGAAAAAGTCTGCCCGCAGAAAGAATGTGGTTGGAAAGAGCAGATTGAACCGCCTGCGCCGAAAGAGTAGGGTTTTATAGAAGAATAATGCCTGTCTGAAACCTAAAAAGGGTTTCAGGCAGGCATTATTCTATTAATATGTATAACAGTTTGTTAGGGCACCAATTTGATAACAGCTTGCGTTGCGAGGTTGATAAACTGTGTTTGAGGAATTCACTTGTTGGATTGCTGCGTTTGTAGCCTCTGCCTGACGACGTTGCTGGTCAAATTGAATGTCTTGAGATGTTATATTGGGATTGGTAACTGTAGTATGAGCACCACGTGGCAACTTATTTAAGTCAATTACATTTGAGTATTCAACTTGTTTGCCACTTACCCAAATAGCTTTGCATGGTGTTGTACGTAAAATACGGCTTCTTTTATTTTCATCTGTTAATTGGTAATACAGGGTTTTCGGTGTATAACCTTGTTGTGAGTTTCCACAAATTAACATTGCAGATTGTGGGGAGGAATCATATGTAACAGGGTAGCCTGATGAGCAACCAAATAAGGCTGATGCTAAAACAATTGATAAAATTAAATTGCCAATATTTCTTGAATCGAAGATATGATTCACCGGTTCGTGTGCAGGGATAAAACTAGTATTACTAATTTTGCTATGGGAAATTTTTAAAGATTTATGACGATGAGTTTTGTGAAACTTATTGTCATTTAGTTCAATTTTCTTGCCCGTAAGTGTAGACAGCTTATTCATTGCATTTTCCTATTAATTTCTTCAAATGTAGGAAATGTTCGGATTGTTTGTATGTTTTCTGTCAAACAGTTTTTATTTTTTGTTGGAATGATTGCTTAAGGTTTCGCAAGTCGTATCAAAAATTATACTGCTTTGTAGAGTCTTTCGTTGATAACCCTCAAGCTAAGTAGCTCTTCAAACAAAGTAAATGCAAACAATGTAATTATTTCCTAATAAAATAAATTATTGCATCAAATAATAGATATGGCAAATAAACTTAATCAAGATCTAAATTAAGTTATCTGGCACAGATGTTGTAAGCAGCCTTTGATATTGGAAGAAATGATTGTGAAAAAAGTAAAATACAATAACCAAGTGCGCATCATCGGCGGTGATTGTCGCGGTCGTAAGCTGAGTTTTCATTCGGCCGAAGGTTTACGGCCAACGCCGGATATGGTGC
>CALFOA010000101.1 GCA_937919795.1 uncultured Neisseria sp. | reverse complement strand
CATGCTGGTCGGCGGCATACGCCCGCATTATTTCTGTCTGCCGATTTTGAAACGCGAAACGCATCGCGCGGCTTTGTTGAGCGCTGCAACTTCCGGCAACCCGCGCTTTTTCCTCGGTACTGACAGCGCGCCGCACGCGCAACCGACGAAGGAAACCGCCTGTGGATGTGCCGGTTGTTACACCGCCTCGCACGCCTTGGAGCTGTACGCCAGCGCATTTGCACAGGCAAACGCATTGGATCAGCTCGAAGGCTTCGCCAGTCTGCATGGCCCTGCATTTTACGGTTTGCCGATCAATACGCATCGAGTCCGTCTGAGCGCCACACCATCCGCCGTACCCGCTGCGTTTGACTATCTGGGCAACGACACACTCGTACCGCTGAACGCTGGCGAAACGCTGGCGTGGACGTTTGAAGGGCAGATTTAATGCGCACCGTACGATGGCTTCTGATCAGTTTGGCTGCATTGAGTCTGAATGGCTGCGCCGTGATCGCGGTTGCTGATGCGGCTGTTTCGGTCGCCGCCACAGCGGTTAAAACCACGGCAAAAGTAGCGGGTGCGGTGGTGGACGCCGCAATCCCCGATGGCGATAAAAAAGACGAAGACGAGTAATTCAATGTCATGCCGTTAGCATTCTCCGAAGCCTGTCAAATTAATTGGTTGGCGCCGTGGCTGGCGCACCTCGCACCGCGTTTTCCGACGCACACACCGGAGCAATGGGCGAATGCACCCGATCTGAAAATCGCGCTCAACGCCGCCGTGGACGAACTGCGCGCGCAGGGTTTGCCGATGCTGACCGGCCAAGGTCAAGCACTGCACTTCATCGCGCAAGCCGATTTACCCGAAGGCGTCGCCTACGAAGCCCACATCGCACAAACCAGCGGCGTGCCGACGCGGTTGAATCTGCACGATTTTTTCAACGCCTCGATTTGGCTCACCTTTCCTCTAACCAAAGCGGTGCTCAACGCCCGCCAATTCGAGCACATCGCCACGCACGGCGTGACGCATCAACGCGGCATGGCGCGCGACGCGCTGACGCTGTTTGACGAAAATGCCTCGGACCATCTGGCGCTGGGCGCGGCCTATCCCTTCTCCGTTGCCGGCGGCACCGCCATGACCGACGACCAATTGCGGGCTGCCGGCCTCAACCGCAGTTTAGTCCACGTGGACTTCATGGTCGGCTCCGACGACCTCAACATCTGGGGCGTCGACGCGGACGGGGCCGAGACCCCGGTCTTCGTCGGCGGCCAGTGGGCTTGGGAGGAGTAGCCTCACCGCATCGCGCGGGTTGTCGTGTTAAAATCGACAAACGCATACGCGCCGTTAGCTCAGTTGGTAGAGCAGGGGACTTTTAATCCCAAGGTCGCGGGTTCGATTCCCGCCTTCGCCGATACGCTGGCGAAGTAGCTCAGTTGGTAGAGCGTTGGCGAAATTTCTTCAACCCTAGTTGCCGCTGCACCACCCCCTTACGGGCGCGCTGACACAGAAGGGAGCGTCACTGCCGAAAATGTTTTTGAACGTCGGGCAGGCTGTGTAAAAGCAGATAAGGCAGATAAAACCTTCGGGTTGAAGTAGGTTTGTCGGCAAGGTTGAGGATGCAGGTTGCGGCTCCGATGACGGGTCGCCACTGGCGCGCGTTTCCAACGGCAGGCTTGGCTTGGGGTAATGCCCAAGTTGCCTTATTGATGCGGGTTCGAATCCCGTCGCGTCCACCAATATTGAGGCCGTCTGAAACCATTTGGATGGCACACCACCCCTTACGGGCGAATGCCGACAGGATTACATCGGATTATTAGGTTCAACTCCTAACCGTGTTTCGGCACGGAAATCTTGTCACTCTGGTCGCCCACCCCTTATGGCGGATGCCGGTAAGACTACATCTATTTGGAGAAACGATGTCTTACCAACCCTAGCCGCCACCTATTAACAGGCCGTCTGAAAACTTCAGACAGGCATAGCAAAAAAGGAAATAAAAATGGCTAACACCAACTTGTTCCAATCCATCAAAAACCGTTTCACCGCTGCCAACACCCGCAACGAAGCGGGCGGCTTGGCCTACACCTTAACACCGAAACAGCAGTTGGCACAGCTCGCCGCTACCGGCTGCCTGAACAGCACTTTTTACGCTCACGCCGAAGATCAATTGGCGCAGGTGTTGTTGCTGGCTGAAACGCTGGATGCCGAGTTTATTGCCAAAACCGCGATTTACGCCCGTCAACAAGGGCAGATGAAAGACATGCCGGCCTTGTTGCTGGCGGTGTTGGCGCATAAAGACGTAGCCATGCTGGCGCGTGTGTTCGACCAAGTGGTCGATAACGGCAAAATGCTGCGCAACTTCGCCCAAATCATCCGCAGCGGGGCGGCCGGACGCAAATCGTTCGGTTCGCGCCCGAAAAAGCTAATTCAGCACTGGTTGCTGACCGCCAGCGAAAAACAGTTGTTGAACGCAGCCATCGGCAATCAGCCTTCCTTGGCCGATATTGTGAAAATGGTGCACCCGAAACCGCGTGAAAACTGGCGTGCCGCTTGGTTCGCTTGGTTAATCGGTAAGCCGTTCGACGAAACCGAGCTGCCGCCGCTCACCCGCGCTTTTGAGGTTTATAAACGCGAACACCGCGGTGTCTTGCCCGACGTGCCGTTCCAAATGCTGACCGCGCTAAATCTCGATAGCCACGCTTGGGCGCAGATTGCCCGCAACGGCTCTTGGCAGCAGGTGCGCCAAAACCTGAACACCTTTTTGCGCCACGGCGTATTGGCTAAACAGAAGAACATCGACATCGTCGCCGCCAAACTGCGCGACCGCACAGCGATTGCCCGCGCCCGTGCGCTGCCGTATCAATTGCTGACGGCGTTTCAGGCTACCGTCGACGATATGCCGCACGCCATCCGCGAAGCCTTGCAGGATGCGATGGAAACCGCGGTGCGCAATGTGCCGGAGTTTGCCGGCAACGTGGTGGTATGCCCTGATGTATCCGGTTCGATGCACAGCCCGGTTACCGGCCACCGCGGTTCGGCCACCAGCCAAACCCGCTGTATCGACGTGGCCGCGTTGATGGCCGCCGCCGTGTTGCGCCACAACCCCAAAGCGCAAGTGCTGCCGTTTGAAATGGATACCGTCAATATCCGTCTTAACCCGCGCGACAGCATCATGACCAACGCGGAAAAACTCGCCCGCATCGGCGGTGGCGGTACCCGTTGCAGCGCTCCTTTGGAGCAACTGAACCGTAAAAAGGCTAAGGTGGATTTGCTGATTATGGTGTCCGACAACGAAAGCTGGGCGGATAACGAGCAACAATGGGGCAGCAAAACCAGCTTGATGAAAGAATGGGATAAGCTGAAACAGCGTTGCCCGCAAGCCAAGCTGGTGTGCATCGACATTCAGCCTTATACCAGCGCCCAAGCGCAAAACCGCAGCGATATCCTGAATATCGGCGGCTTCAGCGACCAAGTGTTCAGCCTGATTGGCGAGTTTGCCGAAACGGGGATGAATGCCGATGCTTGGGTAGCCGCGATTGAGCGGATTAAGCTGGCGGAGGTGCAGTAAGGCAATGCCTGTCTGAAAACGATATGGGGTTTTCAGACAGGCATTTATGTTGAATCATCACTATGGCGAAAAAATATAAAAGCGGTACAATCAACTACACCGATTGATTTCAGGAGCGTGCCATGAAACCCATTTTAATGTTTACCCTGGCTTTCAGTATCGGCCTGCCTGTCGCTGCCGTTCACGCCGCCGATTCTGCGCCGTGGGATGCCCATCCTGCGCTAAAACGCAGCGAAGTGAGCAAGGTTTACCGCCAACAATGGCTGCGTGCGCCGTCGCGACGACAATGCGGGCTGCTGGCACTCGCCACGCGCGATCCGGCGCACTATCCGGATGCGAAATCACGCAAAGCCAATTTCAGCGGCGGCTGGGGCGTGGCTTACGATTTGGTTAGCAAACGCGGTATGTATTTCCGCAGCGCTTACGGCGTGGCCAATGCCGGTACCAGTAGCGATAAGGTGATGCCGTGGGGCGAAAAAATGCGCTACCGCGACGGCAGCTTGGTAAGTTATGGCCGCGAAGGGGGTAATCCGGAAGGCAAATGGCTGGCCTATCTCTATCTGCCCAACGGCTGTTTTTACAATATCTGGAGCGGCATCGGCGAAGATCATTTGTTGGAAATGATTCAAGGTTTGCGCAAGGTGAAGTAGGTTTTGGGTTGGCATGGGAATGCCTGTCTGAAAACGAGCATAGTGAGTTGCTGCGAAGCCAGCTAAAAGTGATAAGGCACCATTAGGTGTCTTATTTTTGTTTGCTTTGGATGAATATCTAATAAGATAGAAATTATATCTTTATGGCTATTTTTGACAGAATAATATAGTTGATGAAAAATCTTGGGTATTATTTTATATTTTAACTTTCAAT
>CALFOA010000100.1 GCA_937919795.1 uncultured Neisseria sp. | reverse complement strand
GAATACGCCGATGACCATCAATACCAAAGTCAGCACTTTAAACTTCATTGATTTGCCGTCGGTGAAACGGGCGGATGCCTGCCACAGCAACGGCACTGCGGTGGTATAAATACCGGCCAATACGATGACGGAGAAAATGGTGGCGAAGGCAGGATGAATACTGTCGGCCATTTTTAAGGTCGGTACCATAGAACCCGCTACAAACTCGATATTGGCCATAAAGCCCAGTGTGATAATCGCCAGCGCCACGCTGAAGCCGAGCGCTCCGAGCATGGCGCCGGAGGTGACTTCTTTTATGTTTTTAGCGGTAGCACCCATTAAGCTCATAAATCCTGCCAGCCACAGCATACAGAAGCCGACGTATGATAAAGAGGCTAAAAACCAGTTGCTGGATGCGGTTTTCAGTGTCAGGGTGGGGATAATCGAATCAACTGTAGTCAAGCCTTCCGGGTTCTTTGCAATCGCCAGAAAGCCTAAGGTAATGGTAAGCACCACAATGGCCGGGCCGATTTTGCCTAATACATCGACGATTCTGTCCAAACCGAAAATCACCGTGCCGGAGACCACAATCCCCATACCGATGGCACCGAGCCAAGGTGAGAGGCCGTATTGTTGTTCAACTGTGGCGCCGGTGCCGCCTATCATCACGATAAACGACATATAAATAAATAGGATAGAGAAGTAGTCGAAAAAGCTGCCTATCCATTTACCACACAAATGGCGGTAAATATCGCCGCTGTTATAAAATTTATGTTGATGACCGGTAACCACAAAATCCCAGCCTACATACAGAAACAGCACAAACACCACCAAAATGCCGGCAATGCCCATCCAGCCGTAAGAACTAAAATACTGCATCACTTCTTGGCCGGTAGCAAAACCGGAGCCGATCAGAAAGGCGATAAACGCACCGGCGTAGGTGAGCGTTCGGCCGATATTGACTTTAGCTTGTTCCATTTTTTATTTCTCCTCTTCATTTTATTCATTATTGGTCATATTGTTTGCACAATAAGACTTGGGGTTTCTAGAATCTAAGTGAGCTGAATAAATGATTGAGTTCTGTAATCGTCAAAAGTTTATACAAAAACGGCATAAAGTTTCATTTTGCAGACTTATGGCGCCAGGCAGAGACTGCGAAACCGCATCAGAAGTGTTAGAATCGGGCGGGCAGGCCAAATCCGAACAATGCTTTCAGACAGGCCTGTTTCTATTTGAATGACTTCTTCGAGAGTTATCATGAAATATCAAGATTTAAGAGATTTTATCCAGATGCTGGAGCGTGAAGGCAAACTCAAGCGCATCCAAGAGCCGGTGTCGCCGCATCTGGAAATGACTGAAATTGCCGACCGCGTATTGCGCGCCGAAGGCCCGGCCTTGCTGTTTGAAAATCCGGTACGGCCGGACGGCAGCCGCTATGGCTATCCGGTGCTGGCCAATTTGTTCGGTACGCCTGAGCGGGTGGCGATGGGGATGGGTGCCGACAGCGTGGGTAAACTGCGCGAAATCGGCCAAACACTGGCCTATCTGAAAGAACCCGAGCCGCCCAAAGGGATTAAAGACGCGTTTTCCAAGCTGCCTTTATTGAAAGACATTTGGAGCATGGCGCCGCATGTGGTGAAAAAAGCGCCGTGTCAGGAAGTCGTAATTGAAGGCGATGCGGTTGATTTAACCCAACTGCCGATTCAGCACTGTTGGCCGGAAGATGTGGCGCCGCTGGTGACCTGGGGTTTAACCGTTACCCGCGGTCCGCACAAAAAACGCCAAAATTTAGGCATTTACCGCCAGCAGTTAATCGGCAAAAACAAGCTGATTATGCGCTGGTTGGCGCACCGCGGCGGCGCTTTGGATTTTCAGGCGCATAAAAAAGCCCATCCGGGTGTACCGTATCCGGTGGCGGTGGTGTTGGGTTGCGACCCGGCCACCATTTTGGGCGCGGTCACGCCGGTGCCCGATACATTGAGCGAATACCAATTTGCCGGCTTATTGCGCGGTTCGCGTACCGAATTGGTGCAGTGCATCGGCAACGATTTGCAAGTGCCCGCGCGGGCGGAAATTGTGCTCGAAGGCGTGATTCACCCCGATGAAACCGCGCTGGAAGGCCCTTACGGCGACCACACCGGCTATTACAACGAGCAGGATTACTTCCCGGTGTTTACGGTAGAACGCATCACCATGCGCGAAAACCCGATTTACCATTCCACCTACACCGGCAAACCGCCTGATGAACCGGCGGTGCTCGGCGTAGCCTTGAACGAGGTGTTCGTACCGCTGCTGCAAAAGCAGTTTCCCGAAATCGTCGATTTCTACCTGCCGCCGGAAGGCTGCTCTTACCGCATGGCGGTGGTGAGCATTAAAAAGCAATACGCCGGCCACGCCAAACGGGTGATGATGGGCTGTTGGAGCTTTTTGCGCCAGTTTATGTACACCAAATTTATTGTGGTGGTGGACGACGATGTGGACTGCCGCGACTGGAAAGAAGTGATTTGGGCGATTACCACCCGCATGGATCCGGTGCGCGATGCGGTGATGGTGGAAAACACACCGATCGATTACCTCGATTTTGCCAGCCCGGTAAGCGGTTTGGGCGGCAAAATGGGCTTGGACGCCACCAATAAATGGCCGGGCGAAACCGACCGCGAATGGGGGCGCGTGATTGAGCGCGATCCGGCGACGGTGGCGAAAGTTGATGCCCTGTGGGCAAAACTCGGTTTGTAAACTGATGCCGCCGCTACACCAAATTATCGAACAACACTGGCAGCAGCCGAATCCTTGGCTCAAGCTGTTGCTGTGGCCGCTGTCGCGCCTGTTTCAGACAGGCTTTCTACTGCGCCGCAGTCTTTATCGCAGCGGCCGTCTGCAAGGCGAAAAGTTGGCGGTGCCGGTGGTGGTGGTCGGCAATATTCACGTTGGCGGCGTCGGCAAAACGCCGGTGACCGCCGCGTTGGTGAACGGTCTGCGGCAGCAAGGGATTGCGGTCGGCATCATCAGCCGCGGCTACGGCCGCCAAAGCCGCGACATTCATGTGTTGAACGAGAACAGCACAGCCGCCGAAGCGGGCGACGAACCCTTAATGCTATACCGCCAAACCGGCGCGCCGATGGCGGTGGGCAGCAAACGGGCAGAAGCGGGCAGGGCGCTGCTGGCGGCGCATCCCGAGCTGCAATTGCTTGTGGCTGACGACGGTATGCAGCATTACGCCTTGCAGCGCGATGTGGAAATTGCCGTTTTCCCCGCTGCCGATATCGGGCGGCGGGATTTGGATTTAATGCCCAACGGCGGCTTGCGCGAACCGTTGGCGCGTTTGCATGATGTCGATGCCATCGTGGTAACGGGCGCGGCATCCGCTGTTAACGCGCATGATTTTTCGTCGCACGTGCCGCTGTTTGCTTCCCGTTTACAACTCGGCCAAATTTACCGCTTGAACCAGCAGCAGCAAAAGCTCGATAGCCAAAACTTAGCCGGTAAACGCATTGCCGCCGTTGCCGCGATTGCCAAACCCGAGCGCTTTTTCAACAGCCTGCGCGGCCTCGGTATTCCGCTCTCGCAAACACTGGCCTTGCCCGATCATGCCGAGTTGCACGCTCAGGATTGGCCGGATGCCGATATGGTGTTGATTACCGAAAAAGATGCGGTAAAACTTTCAGACAGGCATTGGGAAAATGTGTGGGTATTGCCGGTTTGTGCGATAATCGAACCCGACTTGGCTGAATTTGTGGTAAAGCGTTTAAATCTTGCCGGTAAATAAAAGGATTGGTCTATGAACAGCATCCACCCCGAGCACACTGTGCTGCTGATCATTGATGTACAAAACGCCCTGATGGCAGAAGAGCCTTATCGCGGCCAACAGATGCTGGTCGATATCCGCCGTTTGTTGGATGCCGCCAGACTTTCCGCCTGCAAAGTGGTTCATGTTCAACATAATGAAGAAGCGCCGTCGCCGTTGGTGAATGGCAGCAGTGGTTGGCAAATTGTTGCCGAATTGCTTCCGCAAGTGGATGAAGCCGTGTTTCAGAAATATTTTAACAGCGCCTTTAAAGAAACTGGCTTGCAGGCTTATTTGGATCAGCACGGCATCAAGAATTTGATTGTTTGCGGCATGCAAACCGAATATTGCATCGAAACCACGGTGCGTGTAGCGTTTGAATTTGGTTATCGGGTGATACTGCCGCAAGGCTGTAACAGCACCGTGGCCAATGGTCGGTTTTCCGCCCAGCAGTTATATGAGCACCATAATCTCGACATCATGGCCAACCGTTTTGCCGAAACGCCGGATGTGGAACAAACCTTATCTTTATTGACAGCAATGCCTGTCTGAAAACGAAAGCATCTTATGGAAAAGAAATTTTTAGATATTCTGGTCTGCCCCGTTACCAAAGGCGCGCTGGAATACAAGCAGGATAAACAGGAATTGTGGAGCCGTCAGGCCAAGCTGGCTTATCCGATTAAAGACGGCATTCCCTATATGCTGGAAAATGAAGCGCGCGCGCTCAGCGATGAAGAGCTGGCGCAATGAGTACGCCGTTTGTGGTGATTATCCCCGCGCGCTTGTCGTCATCCCGCCTGCCGCGTAAAGCCTTGGCCGACATCGGCGGCAAGCCGATGGTGGTGCGGGTGGCGGAACAGGCGGCTAAGAGCGGGGCAGAGCGCGTGGTGGTGGCGGTGGATCACGAAGAAGTGGTCGCCGCTTGCCGTGCGCACGGTGTGGACGTGGTGATGACTGCCGACACCCACGAAAGCGGCAGCACCCGCCTGGCCGAAGCCGCCCGCCTGTTGGGTTTATCGCCGGAAACCGTGGTGAGATCGGAAGAGCA
>CALFOA010000099.1 GCA_937919795.1 uncultured Neisseria sp. | reverse complement strand
AAATCATGGTGGCCTGCACAATCAACGGCCCCATGCAGTTGGGCAACACGGTAATCAGCATCAGGCGCGGAAGGCTGGCGCCCATCACGCGCGCGGCGGTCACATAATCTTTTTGCAGTTCCACCATAGCGGTGGCGCGGGTGATGCGGATAAACGGCGGCATACACACCAGCGAAATCGCCAGCACGGTATTGGTCATCGAGGGGCCGAGAATGGCGGCAATAATAATCGCCAACAACAGGCCGGGGTAAGACATCAGAATATCGTTGCCCAGCATAATGATTTTACCAACCGTTTTCGGCCAAAACGCAGCAATCATGCCCAAGGTAACGCCGACCACCATCGCAATCAGGGTCGCCGCCAAACCGATTAATAACGAATAGCGACTGCCGTACAAAATACGCGAAAAGGTATCGCGCCCGGCATCGTCGGTACCGAAGATAAATTCACTGGTGCCACCAAACAACATCGGCGGCAACTGCTCTTTACCGGCATTCAAAACATTCGGGTCATAAGGCGCAATCATCGGCGCGAACACGGAAGACAATACCATCAACAACAACACCAGCAAGCCGATGGCCGCGCCGCGGTTTTTCAAAAAGGCGGAAACAAATTGCTGCCACTCGCTCGGCGGGGTTACAGATGCCGCAGCAACAGAGGGATTGGTTTGTGCAGACATAATGAAATCCTTTGAATACGGTATCAGGCGTGGCGGATACGCGGGTTAATCAAGCCGTAAGTAATATCAACCAGCAGGCTGATAAACATCAGCGCGGTCGCCACCAGCAAAATACCGTTTTGCACAATCGGATAATCGCGGCTGAAGAAACCGTCGAGCAGCCAAGTGCCGACACCCGGCCAGCTAAAGATGGTTTCAGTCAGAATCGCACCGGCCATTAAGGTAGCCATTTGCAGGCCGACCACGGTCACCACGGTAATCATGGTGTTGCGCAACACATGCACCAGAATAATCCGTTTGGGTGACAAACCTTTGGCCTTAGCGGTACGCACATAATCTTCGCCCAACACTTCCAGCATGGCCGAGCGGGTCATCCGCGCAATCATCGCCAGCGGAATGGTAGAAAGTGCCAGTGAAGGCAGGATAAAGTGTTTAACCACATCCCACAGCGCACCCGGCACGCCCGATACCGCAGCACCCAACAGCCACGAGCCGTAAAGCGGTTGCACGTCAATATATTGAATCACATTGATGACACCCGATACCGGCAACAAGCCTAAATAATGGGCAAAAATACCGGTGAGAATCGGGCCTAATAAATAAATCGGCATGGAATAACCGGCCAACGCGCCGCTCATCAAGATATAGTCGAGCCAAGTACCGCGCTTTAAAGCAGCCATAATGCCCAGAGACACACCGACCACGGTGGCAATGATCATGGCACACAATGCCAATTCAACGGTGGGAATAAAATGATTGAAGAAGTCTTGCAACACCGGCGTGCGAGTACGGAAAGTCTGGCCGAAATCACCGCTGAGGATTTTCAGCAGATAATCCCAGTATTGCACGATAATCGGCTTATCCAAACCCAAGCGCTGTATCATGGCTTCGCGCAAGGCCGGATCAGTTGTCCGCTCGCCCATCATCACCGTAACCACATCGCCCGGTACCAAGCGAATCAGGGTGAAAGTGGTAATCGTTAAACCAATATAAATCGGAACCATCAATAAGATGCGACGGATAATATAAGAAAACATAAGCCTTGCTCTTTATGGTTAACGGTTTATTGATTTTTCAGACAGGCATTACATTGAAACCCAAATGCCTGTCTGAAAAAAACACCGCCCGCCCGATAAAACAGGCAAAACGGTGTTCCGGCTGGTTACTCTACACTCACGCCTTCAAAACGGGTGCTACCCAAAGGCTCAAGCTCAAAGCCTTTTACATTTTTGTTCAGCAAGACATCGGTTACCGAGTGGGCAATCATCACCGCCGCTTTTTCCTCAGCCATAATGCGCTGAGCTTCCATATAGAACGGAATACGGTCTTCCTGTTTCGCCGTGGTCAGGCCGCTATGAACGGCTTTATCAAACTTCTGATTACAGAAACTACCATAGTTGCTGCCGCCGATCGCTTTACAGGTAAACAGGTTGCCGAACCAGTTATCCGGGTCGCCATTATCACCAGTCCAACCGATTAACATAGCCTCAGATTCACCTTTTTGTGCACGGTTGAGGTATTCACCCCATTCGTAAGTGACCAGATTGGCTTTCACGCCCACTTTCGCCCAATCGGCCTGAATCATTTCGGCCATCAGTTTGGCATTCGGGTTATACGGGCGTTGAACCGGCATATACCACAAATTAATACTCTGGTTTTCCGCACCGGCTTCTTTCAACAGCGCTTTGGCTTTTTCCGGATCATAAGCGGAAGCCTTCAGATTGGTATCCACACCCCATTGGCTCGACGGCAGCAAACCGGCCGCGCGGGTACCCGCACCGGCATATACCGCCTTGATGATGGCGTCTTTATCGATGGCCAAATCCAAAGCCTCGCGCACGCGGACATCGCCTAATTTGCCGTGTTTTACATTCAGCGTCAGATAACCGGTGTTGTAGCCTTGTTTGGACAACACGTTTACCTTACCGGCTTTCTTCGCCGCTTCTACTTCGGCCATTTTGTTATAGCGTGAAACGTGGCATTCGCCCGCATCCACTTTCTGGGCGCGCACACCGGAATCTTTGGTAATCGCGAACACCAGATTATCAATCTTCACATTAGCCGCATTCCAATAATTCGGGTTTTTTACGTAACGGATTTGCTGGTCTTTCTGATAGGATTTCAAAGTAAACGGGCCGGTACCGACCGGTTTGGTATTGATATCCGCCGCTTTACCGGCCTTCAGCAACTGATCGGCATATTCAGCAGACAACAGATAGGCAAACGGCATACCCAGATTTTGCAGGAACGGCGCACTCACTTCGTTCAGCACAAACTTCACGGTGTAGTCATCCACTTTTTCAACCACTTTCACCGTGGTGTCCATACCCATATCGGTAGCATAGGGGAACTGAGCCGGATAGGCCTTATTAAACGGATGATCTTTATTAAGCATCCGTTGGAAAGTAAACAATACGTCATCCGCATTGAAATCGCGGGTCGGTTTAAAATCGTCGGTGGTTTGGAATTTCACGCCTTTGCGCAGATGGAAAGTATAGGTTTTGCCGTCTTCGGCTACCTCCCATTTCTCAGCCAGCGCAGGCTGAATTTCAGTAGAGGAAGGTTTGAACTGCACCAAGCCGTTGTAAATCGCATGGGCAGAGGCATCAAAGGTAGCGCCATCGTTGTACTGAGCCGTATCAAAACCGCCCGGGCTACCTTCAGAACAATAAACCAAAGTAGAACTTCCGCCCGCTGCCGCTCCGGAACCGCCCGCAGCACTGCCCTGCTTCTCACCACCGCAGGCAGCTAAACCCAAAGTTAAAGCGGCCAGCGCCGTTAATTTGAATAATGGTTTCTCCATTTTTCTATTCCTTCCAGTTGTTTTAAAGTTTATGTAGGCAGCGGTCTATGACGCCACTGTTTGTTTACAATTCATTACCGTTTCAACAATATATCCGTTAAATTCGACGATAGCAAGCATTTTCTATGCGTGATTACAGCCTGCTACAAGCCTTTATAGCCGAATCTGGCTAAATCATTCTATTTACCAAATATTTGTATAGACAAGAATGCCTGTCTGAAAAAACGTGAGCGATCAATTATGCAATCATATTTTGATAGATACACGGAAACCGACCAGAAAAAACGGTATACTTAGCGTTTATCTGAATCCAATATCTAATAACCTACTTAAAAAGAGGAACCCGTCATGCCGCAATCCAACCGCCTTCTTTGCCGTGAATTAAGCCTGCTGGCCTTCAACCGCCGCGTATTGGCGCAAGCACAGGATAAGCGGGTACCGCTGTTGGAACGGCTACGTTTTCTTTGCATTGTTTCCTCCAACCTCGATGAATTTTTCGAAGTGCGGATGGCCTATCTGAAACGCGAGTACAATTTGCGCCCGCAATTGATTCTCGACAGCGGCATGACACCGGCCGAAACCATGCTGGCCGCCAGTGCGGAAGCCCACGCCATTATCAAAGAGCAATACGCCCTATTCAATCAGGAATTATTGCCGGCACTGGCAGCCGAAAACATCCATTTCTGCCGCCGCCGCACTTGGACCGCCGAACAGCGCACTTGGCTCGAACGCTATTTCGACAACGAGCTGCTGCCCATCCTCACCCCTATTGGTTTGGACCCCTCTCATCCCTTCCCGCGCCCGCTGAATAAGTCGCTCAATTTCGCCATCGAATTAGAAGGCACCGACGCCTTCGGCCGCGCTTCCGGCATGGCGATTGTGCAAGCGCCGCGTATTCTGCCGCGTATCATCAAGCTGCCGCCAGAATTGAGCGACGGCCAAGAGAAATTTGTGTTTTTATCATCCATCGTCCACGAATACGCTTATAAATTATTCCCCGGAATGGAAGTAAAAGGCTATTACCAATTCCGGGTAACCCGTGACAGCGATTTGAGCGTAGACGAAAGCGACTTAAAAAACCTGCGTACCGCTATTCAGAGCGAATTGCGCGATCGCGATTACGGCGATGGCGTGCGGCTGGAA
>CALFOA010000098.1 GCA_937919795.1 uncultured Neisseria sp. | reverse complement strand
GCCGATTGCTCGGCAGCACAGACAGCCCCTGCGGCCAAGGCGGCAGTCAGGCAGAGCAGGGTGGTTTTAAGGTGAAGCACGGGTTTCATACAGCGTCCTTTGTTACAGAATGCGCGGCGGGTCATCATTGAGCGGAGCCGCATAGGGGAACGGCTCCGGCCGGATGCCGCGTCGGCGCAGCCATGAGCTGGCCGACTGTGCTACCTGTTTTTGCTGGTTTTCGGGCAGGGCAGCCATCATGCGCTGTGCATAGCCCTTGTAACGGCCATCGACGGAGGCGGCAATCTGCATCCAGCGTGTGGCTTGTACCAAATCCGCTTTACGCAGCTTGTCGCCTTTGGCGTAATAGTGGGCCAAGGCCACCATCGCGCCGATATGCCAGCGGTCGGCAGCCCGCTGGTAGTAATTGACCGCCGCATAGGGGTTTTCACGAAATATGGAATGGCCGTAGCCGTAGAGGGCGGCCGGGTCGCGTTGTGCCGCTGCACGCTGCCAATAAACACGGGCACGCTTGGGGTCGGGGGCAACCCCGGCGTGACCGCGCTCGAGAATATTGGCCGCATAAATGGCCGCCGGCCAAAAAACAGCCTGCTGCTGGCTGCGCTTCTGTTCGCTGAATGCCTGATTGGCCGTCTGAAACCATTTCAGTGCCGTTTTGCCGTCGGGTTTGATCGGGCCGCCGCCGAAGTAATACAGCAGGCCGAGGTTGTAGGCGGCCAAATGATTGGCCGTCAGGCTGCCGTCCGGATTTTTGACGGCCTTCATATAGGCTTTGTGCGCCAAGGCGTAATCCGCTCCTTTGCTGCCTGGAATACGACCAAGGTGTGCCAAATAGCCGTATTGCAGTGATGCCCATGGATTGCCTTTGTTGGCCGCATCACGCAACAGCGTCACATACATACTGTCACCGGCATTGAAGCGCTCATACATGCGTTGTGCGTCCTCACGTGGCGACAATGCACGATCTTTGCGCTTGGCGGTTTTGGTTTGGCCCGTTTTGATTTTGCCCTCTGCGGCAGCAACGGTATCTGCCTGCCGCTTTTGCGGAGTAGCGCCCAATACCTGCTGTTCCAACTGCTTGTTGTCTGCCTGTGCGGCGGCGGCAGTTCCGAGCAGCACCGCCAACAAGGCGATATGTTTTCCGAATGTCTTCTTCATTACCGACTCCTAGTTGAACTCGCAACAATCTACCCAGCGCCACAGCAAATAGACGGCATCGCTGTCGTTATTGTTACTTGCACGCTCACTGCGTCCCAGTCCCCAGGCCAATTGGCTGGAGCCGAGACGGTGGGCGCAACGGCTGTTGATATTGAGGTAGTTGGATACTTCGCCGCTGATCTGCTTCACCACACCACCGACATCCATGCCGTCCGAAGAACCGGAGGCACCGCCGCTGCCGGTTTCGCTGTAGGGGAACAACATGGTGGCCTTGAATTCGGATTTGCTGGGAAACGGTACCGGTACCGGCGAACACAGAGCCTTGTCACCGACGGTCGACACGCTGGCGTAGCCGCCGGTGCGGTTGGACACCAACAGCGAGCGGTTGAGGATGGTCGATGTACCGATGACGCTGTTTTTCTCCGAGGACATCGCACCGGCCGCCGGCAGGTTTTTACCCATGCAGCCACCCAGCCAATACGCGGCATCATCGGGTGCACCCCAACCCACGCCGGTTGTATTGGCCACGCAAGAAGCCGTGTGGGCGGCAAGGTTGAACAGGGGGTTATTGACGATATTGCCGATGGCCATCCATTCCGGATAGAGCATGTTCATGTAGACCGGGTCGCGTTTCGACCAGGTCGGTTGTGCCACGGAGGTTTCCAACTGACGGCCACGGGCAAAGCAGCGCGGCGTCCAGCCGTAAATGTTGTAAAGCGGAAATACCCAACTGTGGTAATGCCTGAATCCGGTGTCGTAACGGCCGCCGGCAACATCGCCGCCCCCTTGGGTGACGCCTTGTTCTTGGCCGGTTCCGGCAAGTTTGGCCATTTGCTCCAGCATGGATTTGACGGAGTTGCCATAAACTGGCGAGCAGCTCGGATTACGCACGACTTCCACCATCCGTGTCGGCAGCCACATGCCGCGTGTGTAGCCGTAAACCACATAAGGCTCTTTACCGCATTTACAGGTCGATTTTTGGGTGACGCCCGGCGGTGCGGGTACATCGCCGCCGGCCACCACCGTGCGCCCCATAATGCGGATGGGAAAACCGGAGTCATAGCAGAAGTTGCGCACCACATTCATCCCGGCTGACGAGCACGTATTGGCCGCAGCCGATTGCGAAAACGACATAACGGCAACGGCCGCTAAGGAGCTAAGGATGGCGCTGAGCTTGGTTTTCATGCGGCCTCCTAGCGGTTTTTAACCACAAATACATTGAAGTAATCGTTGTATTGGCTGTAATAACTCGGCACGGCTTTCACCTGCAACTGCCGCTGCATACCCGCATCCAGCGGTGCAGCCTGCAAGCCGGATTCGGCCAGGCGGCCAAGATGGGTATAGAGCACGACCACATCGGGTTTGCGTTTTAGCAAGGCTCGGGCAAATTCCAACTGCCACTTGCTGCTGCCGTCGATGACGACAATAGCCCGCTTGCCGGCAGGATCCAGTGCCAAAACGTTGAAACGCGTTCCCTTACGGTAAAGAACCGCCCCGGTTTTCGGGTGTCGGATGTCGGCCTGTGCGGCGACAAACGGGGTATGGCGGTAGCGTTGCGATTCGGTTGCATAGGGCAGTGCAATCTGTCCCTGCATTTCCTGTTTGACGGCGGCAGCGGCACGTTTCGCTTCGGCCGCCCAATCGTGTTTTTCAGCCATTTTCTTCATCACTTCTGCCTGATCGGGTTCGGTTACTTTCCATTGCTGACTCAGACGGCGGTCAAACCGGCGCGCTTTGATTTGGGCGATGGAAGCATCAATGGATAATGCGCCCTGTACCAGATACCATTTGTTGTTGCTGTCCCGGTGCAGGACGGCAGGGGCGTAGCGGATGTCGTAAGCTGCAAAAGCCCCCGGCTGCACCACAATATTCGGCGGAGTCTGCCTGGCCTTCGGCGACAGTTTTTTGTAGAGGCCGTCTGCATAGGCAAACATCTTGTCCACACCGCCCTCACCCCAACCGCGAAAGGCAAACACCACGTCATCACGCCCGGCACCCTGTTCCAGGAGGGTAAGCAGGATTTGTTCGGGCATGGCACGGGACACAAAAACCACCGTACGCGTACCCGACAGTTCGGCCATGGTCGGGTTAACACCGTAAGGCAGCTGCCGCTCCACCTCTGTACCGGCCAATTGACGGGCTTCCCCGGTAAACTGCGCTGCCCGCGCCCGCTGGTTGTTGATGAGCTGCCTCAATTCCGCATCCTCCGCCCGTACCGCATCAGAAAACAGCAGCGATGCGGCCGCGCACAAGATGCAGAGGGTAGCTGCCCCAGTAGCGTGAATCCCACGAGTGTTCTTCGCTTACATAAACAAAAATTTCATCCTTTCCCAGCGTATAAACCTTGTCCCAGTAAGAGACGGGTTTGCCGAGTTTTTTTGCGCCGTAGCGTACGTCACCGATAAAAGTGTCGTTGATAAAAACGTTGCCGGCCTCAATCCTGACCCGGTCACCGGGCAGGCCGGCCACCATCTTGCCGATGGGCTGACCCTCTTCAATCACCGGCTCCATACCCCGCGACGGAAACAGAATCACGTCGTAACGCGCTAAGGGCAGTACCGCCTGCTGTTTCTTCCACCAATACACATCCCAAGGCAGGCAGCCTGCAATTTTGCGCTCCAGCATCAAGCCGTAATTGGGCGTGACATACAGGCTGATCAGCTTGGCGGCGATAACAATCGGGATAACGGCGGCGGCACGCCAAAGGCGGCGCTTGTCGAAGCGGAATTTTTTATCCGCCATCAGTCCAGCTCCGCACCACCGCCGGCTGTTTCATGGCCGCGGTCCGACAAGGGGGCAGCCGGTGTTGCCGGTGTTGCCGCTGGTGCGGGCATACTCGGCACAAAGTTCAAGTCGATACCCAAATCTGCCGCTATTTTTTCGGTCAAATCCGCGCCGGGCGGATAGGTGAGCACCGCAGAGCGCTGCATGACCACCATGCCGCTGTCGGCCATGTTTTGCAGCTTGCTGCGGATCTGGTTCATGTTTTGTTCCAACTGCTGTTGCAGCAAAAACGGATCCTGGTCACGGCCTTTGAGCATGGCTTCGCCGATGTAGGCCGCAGCCAGACGGTCTGAATCCACCACGTAGAAACCGGCTGCCGGCTGCACTTGGCCGAACTGTGTTTGATAAAAAGCGTAACCGCCCAAACACAGTGCAACGCTGGCCATGGCCACGGCCAGCAGATTGCCGCCGCTTTCGTCTTTTTTGGCTGCTGTCGGAATAGTTTCCGGCGTTTGTTCCTGTTCACTCATCATTTACTCCTTTGGGTCAGTCATAGGTTCCGTCGGCATACATACGCTCGGCTTCAGATTGAATCAGGCTGACCACATCCTCACCGACCCGGACACGCCGTTGCAGTTCGCGGAAAGTGTCGCCCTCGGTCGAGAACATCACCCGGTTGAACGGCGTTTCGATCAGGCGGGCAATGCCGGCCCGTTCCTCACCGGCAATCACACACACTTCGC
>CALFOA010000097.1 GCA_937919795.1 uncultured Neisseria sp. | reverse complement strand
CGATGCGCCTACTTGGCCGCTATTACGCCCGCGCCTGCCATGCGGTATTGGATAACGGGGAAAACTGGTCGGGTGTGCGCCCGCTGGCCGTTCATCGAGTGGATGACCATACGCTGGAAATTGAGTTTTCTACCCCGGTTCCGCCCTTGCAATGGGATATTCAACACATCCAAGATCCCGGTGATTACGGCTTTAATCTGTATCCGGCAGGTGAAGCCGAGATTAGTGAAATCAGCCTGCTGCCCGAACACAACCGCGTGCGCCTGAAAAGCAACCGCCCCTTGCCTAGCGGCAGCCGCATCACTTATGCTTTCGACAACGGCGAAGCCAATACTTCCGGCAGACTTCACGGTGCCCGCGGTTGTTTGCGCGACAGCGCCGATTTGCCTAACTGGGCATTTGCGTTTGAATGGATGTTATAGTGGTTTCAATTTAAACCACTACTATATAAACCGTATATGCCTGTCTGAAACAAATGTAACGAGTTTCTGTGAAATTAAAAAATAAGGCATAACCCTCAAACAAACCCATATTAAAAAAGGATACGCTATGGAACACCGTCTTTTAGGCGACACCGGCATTTCGGTGAGCAAAATCTGCCTCGGTAGCATGACTTGGGGCGAACAAAACAGCGAAGCCGATGCCCATCAACAACTCGATTACGCAGTAGCGAACGGCGTGAATTTTATCGACACCGCCGAAATGTACCCGGTACCGCCCTGCCGGGAAACCTATGCCACCACCGAGCGCTATATCGGCACGTGGCTCAAGCAGCGCGGTAAACGCGATGATTTGGTGTTGGCGAGCAAAATCGCCGGCCCCACTTCAGCCAACCGCCTGGAAAGCTATATCCGCAACGGCAACGATTTTTCCCGCGCCCAGATTCTGGCCGCCTGCGAAGCCAGCCTCAGCCGCCTGCAAACCGATTATCTGGATTTATACCAACTGCACTGGCCGGAGCGTCAAACCAATTTCTTCGGCCGCTTGGGCGTAAGTTCGCTGGCGGAAGACGAAAGTTTTACCCCGTTTGAAGAAATCGTTGATGCGATGGGTGAACTGGTGAAACAGGGCAAAATACGCGCTTACGGTTTGTCGAACGAAACGCCGTGGGGCACCTTAAACTACCTGCAACTGGCCGATTCGCAAGCCGAAAAACCACGCGCCGCTTCGGTGCAAAATCCGTATAACCTGCTCAACCGCAGCTATGAAGTGGGCATGAGCGAAATTTCACTGCGCGAAAACGTACCGCTGCTGGCCTATTCGCCGCTGGCCTTCGGCGTACTCAGCGGCAAATACCGCCACGGCGCCATGCCCGCCGGCAGCCGCTTGGCACTGTTTGAACGCTTCCAGCGCTACACCAAGCCTAAAGCTTTTGAAGCGGTAGAACGCTACGCTGCCATCGCCGAACAAGCCGGTATCAGCCTTGCCACCCTGTCGCTGGCGTTTGTTACCCAGCAGGATTTTGTCGCCAGTAATATCATCGGCGCCACCACGCTGGAACAGTTACGCGAAAACATCGCCAGCGCCGAAGTCACCTTAAGCAGCGATATCATTGAAGCGATTAACGCGGTACACGCGGAAATCAGTAATCCTTGCCCATAAAGGTGAATCATAAAAAACATCCTGATGCGGTTCACGCTTCAGGATGTTTTTTTAAAGATTTTTTCAGACAGACCTGCTGGGAGCGCGGGCGGCTCGCCCGCAGGCAAGCGGGGCGCTTGCATCAAAAGGTTAAAGTTTAAGTAATGCTTAGAACTTCCCAGTAGTTCGCCCTACAGGCAAATGCGGGCGAGCCGCCCGCGCTCCCAGCCGACAGTACTTGATGTGCACGTATTTATTTGAACCGGCTATAGTTTTGAATATTAGAGAACGAAAATGCCTGTCTGAAAATATTTTTCGTTTTCAGACAGGCATTTTAGCCTTCGCAATCCATCACCCTTTAACCGACACCAATCTCGCACACAAACCACCTTCCGACCGGTTTTCCAGTTCCAACTTCAAACCGTGCAATTCGGCGATGCGCTCGACTATCGACAAACCCAGCCCGCTGCCCTGCTCATCCTGCCCTGGCGGGCGGTAGAAACGTTCGCGTATTCGCGCCAGATGTTCCGGTGCAATACCTTTGCCTTGGTCGCACACGCAGATGTGGTCGGCAGCCAAATCCAGCGTTACCGTGCTGCCGCAAGGTGAATAGCGGATGGCGTTTTCCAACAGATTACGCAGCAGCAGTTGCAACAAGACGGCATCGCCTTCCAACGGCAACACCGCCGAAGCGGCATCGGTCGGCATTTTTCGCACCAACCGAATCTGCCTCTCGCGCGCGGCCAGGTTCACGCTTTGCATTACCTGATCGCTCACAGCTTGCCAATCTATTACGGAGCAGTTTTGCAGCGACTGCTTGGGATCCAAACGCGCCAACGTCAGCAGTTGATTAATCAGGTTTTCCGAACGCTCGATGCTGTGCCGAATCTGTTGTAGCTGCTGCCATTGCGCTTCCGATTCTTCATCAAAAGCCAACACTTCAGTTTGCACTTTTAAAGCGGCCAACGGGCTGCGTAATTCGTGGGCGGCATCGGCGGTAAAACGCTGCTCGCGCTCGCGTGCTTCGCCTACCCGCTCCAACAATTGATTAAGCGCCGACACCATCGGCCGGGTTTCCTGCGGTACCGCTTCGGATACCGGCTCCAAGCTATCGGCGTCGCGTTGCGACAATTCCTGCGCCAAGACTTCCAAAGGGGTAATGCTGTGGCGTACCGCCAAGGTCAATAACCAAGCCAAACCCGGCAAAGCCAGCATCAATATCAGCAATTGAATGCCAACTGAATTGCTCAGTGTTTCCAGCCGCTCCTGCCATTCCTGTGCCACCGCCACCGTGCGCCCGCTCTCGGCATCATGCCAATAAAAAACGCGCCAAGCATGGCTGTGCCACCACGGCGCGGTATTGGTGAATCCGGAGAGTGGGCGGTAAGGCAGTTCCCGCCCTTTTTGGTCGGACAGCAACAGCTGGCCGTTTTGATTCCAAATGGCAATGCCGCTGTGTTTTTTGTCGGCAAAACCACTGTCTAACCAACGGCTGTCGTCAATCTCTTGCAAGTCCACCGGCTGCTTTGGCAACAGCGAAGGCAACGAACGTGCCAGTTGGGTCATCTGGGTATCGTTGGCTTCGTTGATTTCCACCAGCGATACCGTGATGGCGGCCACGGCGGTCAACAGCCAAGTCGCCAACAGACCGCTGCTCAGGTAAACGAGCAGCCGTCTGCGGATACTGATATTGGGCGGCATGATGTTTTTTCCGGTTTAATAAATGGCTTACATCACACCACGCACCGATTTCAGGCGCACTTGCTTATCGAAATTCACCAGCACTTTATCCTTAGTGTAGCCGGTAAGGTTGCCGCCGGCAAAGCTTACGCCGTTAAAACGCACACTTTTGAGCGTATCGTTGATGGCAGCCGCATCGCCTTGAGTGGTGTTTTGTGGGCAGTCAATTTGATAAACCGTATTGGTCTGAATCGCTTTGTTGGTCCAACTTCGGGTATACAGAGCACTGGAACGGCGGCCGCCATTACTGGCCTTCACATTAAACCGGCTGTTGCTAACGCTTGCCGTTGCCAATGCCGCACGGCGGTAGCCGGTCACCGTTACATTCACGTCGACGGCGTTCACCTGATATTCATAAGAGGCCAAAGCCGAATACAGGCCGCCTTGTATGGTCATATCAATCTTAGCTCCGTCTACATTATCCAACATCAGGCCGACATGGTGGCCGTCGCTCGGATTAGCCATCACCGCCCGCCCTTTCAGCGTGATGTTGCGACAGTGGCGGAAACATACCAAGGCGGAAGAACGGCCATCGCAGCGGGTGCGTACATCGAAGTCGTCTACCCGTAAATTACTCACATTCCCGCCCAAACGGTTGCGCCCTTTACCGAAACATTGCAGACCAAAGTTACCGGCGGTATCAATATAGACTTTTTTCAGCCATATATTATCGACAATCTGAAAGTCGGTATTCGGCTCGATATCGAAACCGCCCGGCTGCATCACATTAACTTTGCCGCCCACGCGCACCGAGCGGAAATCATCTACCACAATATCTTTGCCACTGATGATAGACATTGCATTACGACCGTCGTCTTCACTGTTTTCTACATCAAAACGACCGAAATAGATTTTTTCTGCCGGCGGCGATTCATGATGCAGATCCGACTGAGTAATGTAAACCGCATCACCGCGTACTTCTCTACAAGAAAAAGTAGGGAAACGAATATTCTTAGCACCGGCTACCACTACGTTGAAACAATGCTCCTGCATCGATTGCAATTTACGATTGCCATCACCACGGTAGTGGACTTCAATGTTTTCGCAATTGCGGATAATCAGGCCAACAAACGCCCCTTGCAGATTAGATTCGCGTTCGGCGGTACGCGGTCTCAACAGCATTTCGCCACGGCAAATAATTTTAGTGCCGTTATAAGCGGTGCCATCAAGCTTCACACCAGCATGCAGATAACGGCCTTCCGGAATCAGAATGGTACCGCCTTTGTTTTGATCCAAAGCTTTTTGGATGGCGGCGGAATCATCGTGTTTGCCATCGCCTATCGCGCCGTATTTCAATACCGACACGCCTTCAGCGCTTGTCGAAGCTGCCTTTACCCCCTCCGGTGCCAGTTTCCAGCGCATGCCGTCTTTCGCCACAATAATGGTACGGCCATTATCGGCACTGGTTTTGTCGTGGATATCCTGCCAATAAACGCCGCCGTTATTGTCGCCTATCTTCTGGCTGCCGAGTACCACAGCATTGAGGCTGCCTTTTGCCGGCAATTGTCTAAGCGCGGCAATATTGGGCACCACCCGCCCGCCGGCGCGGCCTTCCTGCATCATTTCCAAGGCCTGCAACAGCATGGCGTTTGTTGCTTGAGTCATAGTTTTTCCTGTTTTCAATCTTAAGCTTACTACTTAATCCAATAATGGCGGGCATCATAACATTGCACTTTAATGCCTGTCTGAAAAGAAACGGCAGCTTCCGTAAAGTTATGCCGTTTTTCCACAGCAAGCTTTGTATTTCTTACCACTGCCACACGGGCAGGGATCGTTGCGGCCGGTTTTCTCCCCTTCGCGGCGCACCGTTTGCGGTTTATGAATAATAGCCTGCCAATAGCGGTAAATATCCAGCAGCACATGCGGCAACTCGCCCTCCAGCAGCGTCAGCTCTTTATCGCTCAGATTGAGCACTGCCTCGCCGCCTTCGTGCGCATCGTACACTCCGCCCAAGGCCATTACCGGATAGAACAAGTCTTCGAAATTCTCATCGTCCACCGCTTCAAACCAATCGGTTTCCACCACATCCAGCGCATACAGATAGGCATTACACCAAGTATAAAAATCGGGCAGCTCATCCTCTTCTTCATACAGCAGCAAATCCGGCAACTCGCCCGCTTCCAAGCTTTGGCGCAAATCGGCGGTTAAACGCAACACCAAATCCTGTATCTCCTGCACTTCCTGTTCGGAAAACGCATCGCTCTGATCACCCAATACTTCCGGCAGCCAAACATGGGCAGGCACTTCATCGGGGCCGGATAGCAGCGCCAGCATAAACGCCTGAATTTCATCCGCGCGCATGGTGCTGCCTTCGGCAGCTTTATCTTCGGTTAAATCAATCAAGCGCTGTTGCGCGGCTTCGTCAAAAGGCAGCATAGTGGTTCCTACCGTAAATAAATTTAAAAATAACAACATTCGTCATACTCGGGCTTGACCCGAGTATCTTGAGTTTCACACAAGCGGGGGGATACTCGGGTCAAGC
>CALFOA010000096.1 GCA_937919795.1 uncultured Neisseria sp. | reverse complement strand
TCAAGGTTATTCGATTTTCTACTTTTAAACTCAATTATTTTTAGGGAGGATTACCCCTGCTTAACAAAATAACAATTCCCGCAGGAGGGGGCAAGTCGGGCTTGGGCTTGCCGATTGTGTAGGCTGCCGTAGGTGCCGGAGCGGTCGGCATGGTCAAGTCTGGCTTGGGGGCTTGGGGGCGTTTCGGGCGAACCTGAGAGAGCCGGGAACGGGGCTGCTGCGGGCGTGGTTTCGGTAACATTTTTCTGCCTGTCGGCGGTAATGCAAAAATCAAAAAAGCCGCCTGCCTGCGCGGGCGGCCTGTTTGATTTTAGGACTCAATAACACAATCTATCGTCCACCATGTTTCAGGATATAACGCCCTGAAATCCTCAATTCTCAATTGATTTTCCATATCATTAATACCTATATCATAAATATATTTTCCGTCCGAGCTTATGAAATGTGTTGCACTTATGCAACCTTTTCTTATACTCGCTTCAATTTGGGCTACATTTTCCAGCGCAAGCAGGTTGGTAAGTGCTTCGGTGTCCAGCCTGATATTGGTCGGAACCTTACCTTTCAGGCAATCGGAAAACAGGTTTTCATACTCTTTTTTGAGCAATAAAATATAGTTATTTTCCTTATTCATCACTATATCCTTTCCTGAAAGTATTTCGTTTCGATGTAAGGGCGAACGCCCATTTTTTCGATTTCCCGCTCAAACCATGCCGCCGGTTCGGCATAAAATTCAGGCGGAAAATCCAGCACCACACTAAAATCAATCAGCGTATTGTTCCAAAACCATTGAGCGGTAATGTCCATGCACCCATACCAATAAATTTCAACACAGCAGCCCATCAGGGCATATTCAAACGTTCCGCTAACGCTTCTTATGGTGGCGGCTATATGTACTTTTCCAAATTCACGGTCATTTATTACCAGCTCACTTAAAGCCCGATACAGGTTTATGTAGCGGTCTGCATCGAAAATTACGGTCATATCCCGAAAAATTTCCCCCGTACAATCTACATCTTCATCACTGGCATCGATGTTATCCAGCTCTTCATCCAGCTCGGCAACAAACAGGCGGTGGCCGCGCTCGTCGTATTCAAAATGATATTTCATCGTTCTATCCTTTTTCATTGGCCTGTTCAGACGGCCAAACATGGCCGTCTGAAACTGTCAAAACAAAACTAGCTGTTCCTCAAGAGTAAGTAACTTCGGTGGCATAGCCCCTGTTCCCGCTTCCGTGGCCGGCTCGTTTTTTGAGTCCAAAATTCTTTCCGCCATCGCCTGAGCATAGCCACCGTGTACCCAATCGGAAGTGCACCAAGCCGACCAAAATTCATGCGTTAGGCTGTTGCCGTGCACGATTTTGGCGGGTATGCGGTATAGCTGGCATTGCAGGTAACACATCCACACACACAAAGCGTCAATATCAACGCCGACCGCCGCCATGCGTTTCGCAGGAGTGTAGCCGTGTGATTGCACGGATTCGGCAAAAGCTATCAGGTTCGCACCGCTTCCGCAGGCTGGCTCTAAAACGGTTACAAACTTTTCTGTTTTCAGCTTTTCGCCCAAATCTTGAGTAACCAGCGCCGACATTAATTGGCAAACGTGGTAAGGCGTAAAATATTGTCCGTTGGCCGCGTTGCCGAGATTCAAATCCATATACAACTGACCGAGTACATCAACAAAATAGCCTTGTTCTTTTTGTGAATGGATTGTGTCGACCAAAACGGCCACCAGTTCGGGAAAGCGATTAAAATCGCATTCCTGATATTTTTTCCGTATCTCGTGATAGCGGTTTTCCCGCTTATCCCAATCGGCATCAAAAGCGTATTGGTTCATGATGGCTATCGCCGATAGTTCTACGAAGTCCCTGAAAATCTCGCTCGTTCTGAAGTTGGCACCAAAATCTTGTAACAGCTTCACCAGTTCTTTATATTTATCGCGCATATCGTTCACCTTTTTTATCGGGGTAACTTCAGACGGCACTAAGGCCGCCTGAAAAGTGGTTAAAAACGATTACCACCAACTGTCATAGAACACGGTTAAGCCGTTCTGTATGGCATCGCGGGCGGTCGCGATAAATGCGTTTGTTGTCTGAATGTCTTCTGAATAGATTTCTTCCCCTCCAAAGAAGAAACCGGGGGTATGTTTCAGCTCGCCATTTTTAAGAGCCTGTTCCAGTCGCTCTAAGTCTTCCAACTCAAGCCTGACGGTTCGGCAGTTAAAGATATTTTCTTGACCTCCTTTTTCCCGATACAGGTTTTCCATCCACCCGTGCAGGTGATTAAATTTCCGCCAGTAGGCAATCTCGGTTAGCTCTGCCTGCTCGCGCTCTTCGTCCGTTGTCGGCATCACATCGGTTTGTCGGTCGCCGACAAATTCGGCGCGCATGGTATAGGCGTACATATCCAGTCCCATTTTTTCACTCCATTTATGCAAAATTAATAACAATGCTTTACAACCATCGGGGGCGGTGGCCGCCGTGTTGTGATGTCGTGAAAAATTTCAAAGCGCCAAAAGTCCAGACTGGCTTTGTGCGGCTTTCATCTTTGTCCGGTGCGCCCTGGGTGGCGTGGTGGAAAAGGTGGAAGACGCGCGAAGACACTTGTCTTGGTCTGGACTTTTGGCGCTTTGAAATTTAGACATCTATAAACAACACGGCGGCCACCGCCCCCGATGGTTGTTTCATGGGACAGCCGCCTTGCGGCGTTTCCGCCTTTTGGCGGAATGTTAAAAACGCCTTTAGGGCGTTTTTTGGCACTTATTGCCTATCCTGCTTTTAGTTTAATAATGGTTGTATTGG
>CALFOA010000095.1 GCA_937919795.1 uncultured Neisseria sp. | reverse complement strand
AGCCGCCTCGGCCGCCGAATTTCTGCGCACACTAGGTAACGCCCACCGCTTGCAAGTATTGTGCCTACTGGCAGAACAAGGCGAAATGAGCGTGGGGCAGATTCTTGAACGCGCCACCCTCAGCCAATCGGCTTTATCGCAGCATTTGGCCAAAATGCGCGATGAGGGGCTGATTGCCTATCGTCGCGACGCACAAACCCTTTATTACAGCTTAAGCGATGAAAAAGTCATCCTTTTGCTCACCGCCCTGAAAGAAATCTTTTGCCCACCAGAAGAAAACCCTAAATGAGCCTACCTACCCTTACTCCGCAACAAGCTGCCGAAAAAATGCAAAACGGCGCCATCTTGGTTGATATCCGCAGCAGCGCCGAATTTGCCGGCAAGCACATCGACGGCGCGGCATCCCTGCCGCTCGACCAGCTCGACTCACAACCGCAGCCCTTCTCCGCCGGTGATACCGTGATTTTCAGCTGCTTATCCGGTATGCGTACCCGCCAAAATGCCGAACTGCTCAAGCAAAGCGCTCAAGCATGCAACGAAGTTTATTTGCTGGAAGGTGGCCTGAATGCTTGGCAACGCGCCGGCCTGCCGGTAGAAGCCAAACCCGGCCAGCCTATGGATATGATGCGCCAAGTACAAATCGCCGCCGGCAGTTTGGTATTACTGGGCTTTCTGTTGGGCTCTCTGATATCACCTTGGTTTTATCTGTTGTGTGCTTTTGTAGGCGCAGGTTTAGTGTTCGCCGGCTTAACCGGCTTTTGTGGCATGGCCAGATTATTGGCACAGATGCCGTGGAATCGTGTGTAAGAAATAGAAAGGGAAAATAAAATGAAAAGCAATCTGGGTTCTGTTGACCGCTTGTTGCGTTTGATTGTCGGCGCTGTTTTGGTGATACTGGCCCTCACCGGCGTAATCGGTGTGTGGGGCTGGCTGGGTATTATTCTGCTGGCAACCGGCTTGATCAACTTCTGCCCGCTATACCGTATTTTGGGTTTCTCTAGCGATAAATCCAAAAAACTCTAAACCCGCAGCAAGTGAAAGTGGTTTACTAAACCATTGCATATAAAACAGCCAAAACAAAAAAGCCAAGTCATAAAGACTTGGCTTTTTTGCTAAAACTGGTGGGTCGTGAAGGATTCGAACCTTCGACCAACGGATTAAAAGTCCGCTGCTCTACCAGCTGAGCTAACGACCCGAAGAAGAAAAAATTATAATCGATAATATCGAAATTTGTCAAGAAAATTTAGCTAGCTATTTGCTGAAGAAAGGGCTAATTATTTCTTTACCACTCCCTGTATAAGTTTTTATCTATTGAATTTTTCTATGCTAAACTAGCATGGTTAAACTACTGGTCTGCTGGTTGTAATGTGGCAGGCAGTACTTTTTCATCACAACTTTAAACTAATGACAAACACAAGGATATCCACAATGAAAAAATGGTTAGCAGCCAGCATGATGGTTTTGGCTTTGGCAGCCTGTTCACAAGAAACCAAACAAGAAGTGAAAGAAGCGGCTCAAAGCGCGGCTTCTGATGTGAAAAATGCCGCCAGCGAAGCAAAAGATGCGGCTGGTAGCGCAGCTTCTGAGGCTAAAGGTGCGGCTCATGCTGCCGCCAGCGACCTGAAAGCGACAGCCAGCGATGCCAAAGCAGCCACCCATGCTGCGGCCAGCGATGCGAAAGATGCGGTTAAAAATGCAACTGCTGATGCCACTCAAGCGGCTTCTGATGCTAAAAATGCGGCTGAAGATGCGATTAACGCTGCGAAAAAAGCTGCTTCTGAAGCTGCCAAATAACTTTAATGTTTAAGCCGTGATGGCTGAAAGCAAACAAAATGCCTGTCTGAAACGTTTCAGACAGGCATTTTGTTTGCTTTTGTTATATTTTATTTCATTCTACTTGTTTAAGTATCTAATTTTCAATCAGACTTTATTCATAAACCATTTAGCGAACACGTCTTAATTCACCTTGGATGGCGCGGACGTTGGCTTGGCGGTCGCGAACCGTTTGTTGCAGTGCTTGGGTGTTGCCGCCGGCTTTTTGGGCTCTAGCCAGTTGGGCTTGCGCACGAACCAAGGCGGCTTGTTCGTTGGCGATTTCGCGCTGCAAAACTTGTTTACGGCTTAACTGCGGCTTGGCAGCTGCAGGTGGCGGAGCAATGACTGGCGCACGAACACGACCGTTGTTTTGAGTGGCGCGGGTGGCGCTTTTGCGCGGTTGGTTACGTAGCTTCACATCCAGCGAGGCGGGTTTGTTGTCTACTTCGGTACGCGGCATGATTTTGATGTCGTCGTAAGAGCCGAATTGGTCTTTTTCCCAGATTTGGGTAATGGTGTCGCTGCCGTTTTCGTCGGTGTTTGCTGCGGCGGAAGTGGCTGTAGCTTGTGGCTGGCTGGCGGCTTGGGCCGGTGCGGCGTTAGTGCTCTGATGAGTAGCCGCCGGGGTAACGATAGGCTGTTGAGCCGGGCGGGAAACGGGTGCGGTTTGGCTGGAAGCAGCCTGCGTGGCATTATCGGCAGGAGCGTTTTCTGCTGTTTCTGTTTGATTCGACGTTTGCGCTAAAGTGGGCACCACGCCGTTGTTTTCGCCCGGATTGTAGCTGACAAAGCTATCGGCTTTGCCAAATAACTGCCAAGAAGACTCGGCGGCAGCCGGAGCCGCTTCGGTGTGGGCTGCGGGGGTATTATTTTGTGTAACTACTGATGGATTGGGGTTAACGGCGGGTGCGCTAGCAGAAGAGGCGGCAGCCGGCAGGTTAGTCGTAACGGCGGGAGCGGAAGCAGCAGCCGGTGCTGCAACTTCGTTAATGACAGAGGATGTTGCGGGGGGGGCAGCAGTTTTTGTACCTTCGACGGTTGTGCTTGCGCCATTGATGGCTGTGGGTTTGCTCAGTATTTGTTGGCTGTCGGCCAATTCTTCGCTGATGCCGTTCATTTCGGAAAGGCGGCAGGTCGAATTGATTTTCTCGCTGGAATAACCGGCTTTGCCGTTGATTTGGCAGATATAGGTAGGGCGAGCTTGGGCACTGAGGGCGCTGCCGGCGATGAGAACGGCCAGCACGCTGGGAAGCATTTTTTTCATTCGTTGTGGGTTCATTGATTTTTTATCTGCGCCGATTATAACGAAGCGCTGTGTTAATTTGGGTTTTCTGCTGCGAAAGCCCGATTGTACCTTGTAAACCCGAATGCCTGTCTGAAAACGAATGAAGCGTGTTTTTTGCTTACCAAAGGTGGTTTCAGACAGGCATATTGATGTGATGCGACCTTATTTATTGCAGGTATTCAGCTACTTTTTCCTGATAAGTACGCAGAATACCGGCGGATTTGGCGAATTGGGCGGCTTCACTGCTATCCAGCGGTTTTTCGATGATGCGGGTGATGCCTTGGCGGTTGACCACTGCCGGCACGCCGATGAAAACATCTTGTTCGCCATATTCGCCTTCCAGCAGCGCGGAAACGGTTAACACTACGTTTTGGTTGTGCAAAATGGCTTTGGTGATGCGCGCCAAGCCCATGGCGATGCCGTAATAAGTAGCACCTTTGCCTTCGATGATGGAATAGGCGGCATCGCGTACGTCGGCATGGACAACCGCAACGCCGGGCAAACCGCAGCGTACTTGCTGTCACGCTGGCTGGGTACGGAGGCGCAAGAGGTGGCGGTGGTGATCAGCAGCGAACGTTTTCGCGGCGAGGAAGAACGTGAAATGGGCTTTCGCATGTGGTTGCGTGGGCGGGCGCCGCACCTGCGGGTACTGGACATCAGTGAAGGGCTCGGGGTCTACGAACCGACCTTTGCCCGCGTGACTCTGGCCCTGGAACAGCATCCGCGATTGCAGGCGGTGTACAGCGTGGGCGGTGGCAATACCGCTCAAGTCGGCATTGATACACAGACTGGCGAATGGTTGCCCGCTACTGTCGCGATATACCACGGTGGAACTGCGCAGCGGGCGGCCGTCAGGTGCGAGTGTCGAATAGTTCTCCACCATGATGGGATCAGAGCTTGAGTGA
>CALFOA010000094.1 GCA_937919795.1 uncultured Neisseria sp. | reverse complement strand
CGGCGAGTTTGGCCACGGCGATGCCGTAGCTTTTGCTGGCGGGGCCGGGTTCGATGTGGTGCAGGAACACAATATCCTGCCCCTGTTCCAGCGCCGATAAGTGCATATTGACGGCGGTGGCGTGGGCTTCGGGCAGGCGGGTTAATTCAAAATAGTGGGTGGCAAACAGGCTGAACGATTTGTTTTTTTGCAGCAGGTGTTCGGCGATGGCTTGGGCGAGGGCGAGGCCGTCGAAGGTGGAGGTGCCGCGACCGACTTCGTCCATTAATACCAGCGATTGCTCGGTGGCGTGGTGCAGGATGTAGGCGGTTTCCGACATTTCCACCATAAAGGTAGAACGGTTGCCGGCCAAATCATCGCTGGCGCCGATGCGGGTGAAAATCTGGTCGAGCGTACCGATTTTGGCGGCGTCGGCGGGCACAAACGCGCCGGTGTGCGCCAGCAGCACGATTAAGGCCACTTGGCGCATATAGGTGGATTTACCACCCATATTGGGGCCGGTGAGCAGCATCAGGCGGTGTTTGTGGTCAAGGGTGGTGCTGTTGGCGGTGAAGTGGCGCACTTGCTGTTCCACCACGGGATGGCGGCCGTTGCTGATTTCAATCAGCGGGTAGTCGGCAAACTCGGGGCAAACGTAGCCGCGCTCTTCGGCATGGCGGGCGAAGGTGGACAACACGTCCAGCGACGCGGCGGCTTTGGCGGCTTTTTGCAACTGCGGTAAGGCCGTCTGAAGCTCTTTGAGCAGGGTTTCGTAGAGTTGTTTTTCCAAGGCCAAGGCTTGTTCTTGCGCGGTCAACACTTTGTCTTCAAAGGTTTTTAGTTCCGGCGTGATAAAGCGCTCGGCGTTTTTCAGCGTTTGGCGGCGCTGGTAGTCGGCGGGCGCTTGCTCGGCCTGCACTTTGGATAATTCGATGTAAAAACCGTGTACGCGGTTGAATTCCACTTTTAAAGTGGATAAGCCGGTGCGTTCGCGTTCGCGCGCTTCGAGGGCGAGTAGGAACTCGTCGCCGTGGTTTTGAATATGGCGCAATTCGTCTAATTCGGCATGAAAACCCTGATTGATCACACCGCCGTCGCGCAGCCACACGGCAGGCTCGGGCAGAATCGCCGCTTGCAGTTTTTCGGCCACCGGCAGGGTTTCGGGGAACACGTTTTGCAGGGTTTGCAACAGGCTGCTGCCGCCTGTGGGCAGCGAGAGTTCCGCCAATATCAGCAGGCTGTCGCGCAGGGCGGCGAGGTCGCGCGGGCGGGCGTTGCCGACGGCAATCCGCGCGGCGATGCGCTCGATATCGGCAATGTTTTTCAGACAGGCCTGTAAGTCGGCATAATGGTTTTGCAACTCCATCACCGCCTGCTGCCGCGCCTGAATATGGTTGCGGTTGCGCAGCGGATGGTGCAGCCACAGCGCGAGCAGGCGGCTGCCCATGTGGGTGGCGCAGTCGTCGAGCACCGAAAACAGGGTGGGCGATTTTTTGCCGGTGAGCGTTTGGGTGATTTCAAGATTGCGGCGGGTGGCCGCGTCCATGCCGATGTATTGGCTTTCGCTTTCGAGCGAGAGGCCGTCGAGGTGTTGCGGCAGATGGTTTTGGGTGAGACGGATGTAGTTCAACAGCGCACCCGCCGCGCCGACGGCTTCGGCGTGTTCGTCGAGATCGAGGCCGAAGCCGCGCAAATCTTGGCTGCCGAAATAATCGGTGAGCATTTTGGCTGCGGTGTCGGTGGCAAACTGCCAATGGTTCAGCCGCGTGATATTGCCCGCTTGCAGCGCCGGTGCGTTTTTGCCGTCGGGCAACAAAATTTCCGCCGCCTGCAAGCGCGCCAGTTCGTCGTTTAATTTGGCGGCATCGGTGATTTTGGCTTTAAATTCACCGTTTTGCAGCGAAGCCCACGCCAAACCGATCTGCTTTTTACCGGCACACACCGCCACAATGCGGTTGGTTTCTTTGTCTTCCAAAAAAGCCGAATCGGTGAGCGTGCCGGGGGTAACGATGCGCACCACCTTGCGTTCCACCGGCCCTTTGCTCGCGCCCACTTCGCCCACCTGCTCACAAATCGCCACGCTTTTGCCCATCTTCACCAGCCGCGCCAAATACTGCTCGGCGGCATGAAACGGCACACCCGCCATCTTAATCGGCTCGCCGTTCATCTGCCCGCGTGTGGTCAGCGTGATATCCAGCAGCTTGGCCGCCTCTACCGCATCGTCGAGAAACAGCTCGTAAAAGTCGCCCATGCGGTAAAACACCAGTTTGTCGGCATGGTCGGCTTTGATGTTGAGATATTGCTGCATCATCGGGGAGATGGCGGGTTTGGTCATGGCGGGCTCGGGGGTAAGAGGGAAAACGGGTGTTAGTCGCCCAAAATAAGGAGGAGACAAGGCGGCAAGCCGCAGACAGTACAGATGGTACGGCAAGGCGCAGCCAACGCAGTATCCTTCTTATTTTGGGTGACTATATTTTAGCAAAACATCAAATGCCTGTCTGAAAGCCTTTCAGACAGGCATTTTAGATTTTGTTAAATATTTTTTCGGTAGTACGTAATCTATTAGCAATTTGTTCCTTCCCCCGCCTTAGCGGGGGAAGGTTAGGATGGGGGTGTTTCGTTTATGAATCGACGTTTCCATTCATGCAAACCAGCACCCTTCCCCTAACCCCTTCCCGCAAGGCGGGACGGGGGAATACATTTCAGCGTGCCTGCGCCGTTACCATCTGCAACGCGGTTTCCAGCGCTACTTTCAAACTACCGGCATCGGCGCGGCCGCTGGCGGCGAGATCAAGCGCGGTGCCGTGGTCGACCGAGGTGCGGATAAACGGTAGGCCGAGGGTGATGTTGACGCCGTTGCCGAAGCTGGCGAATTTGAGCACGGGCAAGCCCTGGTCGTGGTACATGGCGAGTACGGCGTCGGCGTCTTTGAGCAGAAAGGGTTGGAACAGGGTGTCGGCGGGGTAGGGGCCGCGCACGTCGAGGCCTTGTTGGCGCAGGTGGGCGAGCGCGGGTTCGATAATCTCGATTTCTTCGCGGCCGAGGTGGCCGCCTTCACCGGCGTGCGGGTTGAGGCCGGTCACCAGAATGCGCGGTGCGGCGATGCCGAATTTGTGTTGCAAATCGTGGTGCAGGATACGGCTGACGCTGCATATTTTGTCGAAAGTTATCGCGTCGGCCACCTCGCGCAGCGGCAGGTGGGTGGTCACCAAAGCCACCCGTAAACCGCCGCCCGCCAGCATCATCACCACTTGCTCGGTAGCGGATTTGTCGGCCAGATATTCGGTGTGGCCGCTGAAAAAAGCGCCGCCCGCTTCGTTGATCACGCCTTTGTGTACCGGCGCGGTGACCATGCCGGCAAAGCGGCCGTCTTGGATGCCTTGATAGGCGGTGTCCAATAATTGTAAAACGTAGGCGGCGTTGGCGGGATTGAGTTCACCGGCGCGGCAGTCGGCGGCCAGCGGAATGTGCAGCACTTCCAATACACCCGCCTGCGGCGGATTATCGGCTTGGTAAGGGCGCAGCGAAACGGCGAGGCCAAGCTGCTCGGCGCGGCTTTGCAGTAACGACATATCGCCGAGAATCACGGCGCGGCAGGGCAGGTGGTGGTCGGCGAGCGAGAGGCAGATGTCGGGGCCGATACCGGCCGGTTCGCCGCTGGTAATGGCTAAAACGGGAAGGGTCATGAAGGTTCTTTCAGACAGGCATTTTGGAGTATAGCGAAAGCACTAAAAAACTGATACGGCGTTATCTCGCTTTGCCGTACTAATTGTACTGTCTGCAGCTCGCTGCCTTGTATCAATTCTTTATTACTTTCGCTATAGACCTTAGTGTACCCGCTGCATCATAATTAAAAAACCCCGAAGCCCTATTTTGTAAGGCTTCGGGGTTTTTAGCGATAAACTTTGCTTAAGAAATCCGCTCGATTTTGGCGCCGACTTGTCCCAGCTTGGTTTCGATGTGTTCGTAACCGCGGTCGAGGTGGTAGATGCGCTCGACGATGGTTTCGCCGTCGGCTACCAAACCGGCAATCACCAAGCTGGCGGAGGCGCGCAGGTCGGTGGCCATTACGGTGGCGCCGGAAAGTTTTTCCACACCTTTCACGATGGCGGTATTGCCGTCGGCAGAGATGTTGGCGCCCATGCGGTTCAGCTCGGGCACGTGCATAAAGCGGTTTTCAAAAATGGTTTCCACTACTTTGCCTTCGCCTTCGGCAATTGCGTTCATCGCCATAAACTGCGCCTGCATATCGGTGGGGAAACCGGGGTGCGGCTCGGTGCGGATATCCACCGCTTTCGGGCGGTTTTGCATATCGATGGCAATCCAGTCGTCGCCCGCTTCGATGATGGCACCGGCTTCTACCAGTTTTTCGAGCACCACTTCCATGGTTTTCGGCGCGGCGTTGCGCAGCACCACTTTACCGCCGGTCATCGCCACCGCGCAGAGGAAGGTGCCGGCTTCGATGCGGTCGGGTACCACGCTGTGCTCGCAGCCGTGTAGTTCTTTCACGCCTTCAACCGTCATCACCGAAGTGCCGATGCCGCTGATTTTGGCGCCCATTCTCACCAAACATTCGGCCAAATCGACCACTTCCGGCTCGATGGCGCAGTTTTCCAAGACGGTGGTGCCTTCGGCCAAAGTGGCGGCCATCAGCAGGTTTTCGGTACCGCCGACGGTAACAAAATCCATCACCACGCGCGCGCCTTTGAGTTTGCCTTTGGCTTTTACGTAACCGTGTTCGATGGTGATTTCGGCACCCATCGCTTCCAGGCCTTTTAAGTGTTGGTCAACCGGGCGCGAGCCGATGGCGCAGCCGCCAGGCAGGCTCACTTGCGCTTCGCCGAAACGGGCGAGGGTGGGGCCCAGCACCAGAATCGAGGCGCGCATGGTTTTTACTAATTCATACGGGGCGCAGATGTTGTTGACGGTGCCGCCGTTGATTTCAAATTCGTGGATGTTG
>CALFOA010000093.1 GCA_937919795.1 uncultured Neisseria sp. | reverse complement strand
GGCCGGTACAGTTCCTCCGGTATTTGCCCGCCTAAACCTTCGTGAATACGCATCTCGTTGTATTCTTGAAGAAAGGCATCAAACTGTTGCTGTTGTGCCGCCAAGTCGTGTTCGATTTTATCCAGTTTGAGCAGATACTCTTTCAAACTGCGGTGCATCCGTTCATGGCGGCCGTTTTGCTCGGGATGTCCCGGATTAATGCGCTGTGGCCGGATGCCCAGGTCTATCCACCATTTGGACAGGCTGCTTAAGCCGCCCAGTGCTCTGGAGGCAAACGGGGTGCCGTTATCGCTGACCAGCGTGTAAGGCAATCCGTATTCGGCAAAAATGCGTTCGAATAAGGGGCGTACGCCTTGATAGGCAGTACTGCCTAAGCTGTGGCACAACAACAGTTTGCGGCTGTAGTTGTCGCTGATGGTCAGCGGATAACAACGGCGACCGTTTTTCATCAGGAAGTCGCCTTTGAAATCAGTGCTCCAGCTTTGGTTGGGCTGGCTTTCGGCCACAAAAGGGCTGTTGTCGGCACTAAAGCGGTTTCGGTGCCGCCGGGGTTGTACCAACCCTGCTTGTTTGAGCAGCCGCTCGCCGGTACTGTTGCTCGGCCAGTCGATGTCGGGGTGCTGCATTCTCAATAAGCCGAGCAGCTTTTTGGCACCCCAATGTGGCCGTTGCTGCTTGGCGGCAATCAGCCGTTCGCGTAGGGCATCATCCGTAGCATTGGGGCTGTGATGTGGCCGTCTGGATTGATCAGCCAATCCGGCTAAACCATTTTGCCGGTATCGCTGTATCCATTTGTCGGCAGTCGGCCGACTGATGCCGAAGCGTTGGCACAGTTCGGTTTTGCTGTATTGCCGGGTCAACCAAGCATCGATAAACAGGGTTCTTTGCTCCATGACATTCGTTTCTTTCCATGGCATCGGTAGGCTCCTGTGGGGGCGATACCGTATATTGTGGATGTAAACGATGTCTTGAGGTTAAGATGTAAAGGATGTTATCAGGTTGTACCCAATGCAGTCCCCTCCCCTGTGGGGGAGGGCTAGGGAGAGGGCAACAAACCGTAGGTTTGTCTTTATACCGCTACTTACTTCGCCGCCTCAAACGCATCCTTCACCTGTTTGGCCGCATTCAGCAACTCTTGCGCGCCACCGGCTGCCAAATAAGTTTCCGGCACCAAATACACCACTTGGCCTTTTTTCCAAGCGTTGGTTTCGGCAACCAGCGGGTTGTTCAGCACATCTTTGGCGGCTTGGCCTTCTTCGCCGACGGCGGCGGCGCGGTCGAGCACAAACAGCCAATCGGGATTTTGCTGTTTGATGTATTCAAACGAAATCGGCTGGCCGTGGCTGCCTTCTTTAATCTTTTCGTCTACCGGCGGGATGGCGAGGTCTTTGTGCAGCCAGCCGCCTAAACGCGAAGACGGGCCGTAGGCCGACATTTTGCCGCCGTTCACCAACACCACCAAGCCCTTGCCTTTGCCTGCGGCGGCTTGTTTGGCGGCTTCAAATGCGCCATCGATTTCGGTTTTCAATTGATCCGCTTCGGCTTGCTTGTTGAAGATTTTGGCAAACTCATCGATACGCTGTTTCGAGCTTTCTTTCAGGTTGTCGGTATCGGCGGTCATTTCGATGGTGGGTGCGAGTTTGTTCAACTGGTCAAACGCTTTGGCCGCACGCGAACCGATGATAATCAGCTGCGGTTTGTATTCGTTGAGCGCTTCAAAATTCGGCTCAAACAGCGTACCGGCTTTTTTGGCATCTTTAATTGCGTCGTTCAGATAGGCCAAGCGCGATTGGTCGATGGATGCGCCGATGGGTACGCCCAATTTGCTCAAGGTGTCGATCATGCCCAAATCGTAAACGGCCACACGCTCGGGGTTCAAAGGAACTACCGCTTCGCCGCGCGTGGTGGCAACGGTTAAGCTTTCGCCTTCGATTTTATGGGTGGAAGCGGCTGGAGAGGCGCCGGAAGCGGCGGCTTGCTTGGTTTCTTGTTGCGAACAGGCGGTTAATGCGGCCATGCAGGCCAGTACGGTGAGGGTGGTGCGGATGGTCATCAATGGGATTCCTTTAAATAATGCCTGTCTGAAAAGAACGGATGGCCTGTGTTTTCAGACAGGCATAGTGAATTGTAATTAATAATGATTGTATTTTAGCTGCTTGGATTTTGGCATAAAGCGTGGGACTTGTCAGCAGTTATCGCTTGTGAAATGCCTGTCTGAAAAGGTGGAACGGTGCGACCGTTGGTTGTTCAGACAGGCATTTCATTATTTTAAGCAACCAAAACGGCTCTGCTTAGAAGCGGTAATTCACCGCTAGGCGGAAATCGCGGCCGGGTTCGATCAGGCTGTTGTTGCCGGTACGCTGGCTGTGCGAACGGTAGGTTTTGTCGAACACGTTGTTGACTGCAAAATTGACATTCAGATTGTCTTTGCCGGTGGGTTTCCAGTTGGCGTAAATGTCGTTTACGCCATAGCCCGGGCGGTTGGCGCCGGTGTCGCCGGAGCCGCGGCTGGCATCGCCCCAACCGGCGTTTTGTACGAAGCGGCCTTTCCAGCCGATTTCCAGATTGGGCTGGTTAAACTGGTAGGCCAAACCGGCGGTCCAAGTGCGTCCCATCGGGGTGGCGAGGGTAACGTTGTCGGTTACTTCGCCATCCATTTTTGGTTTGCTGTAGGCCACACCGGCGCGCGCCGTCCAGCCTTGGTGTTTGAAAGCGGCGTTCAATTCGTAGCCTTGGTTTTTCAGGGTGCCGACATTGCTGTATTGGGTGACGCCGCTGTCGAAAGTGGCGTTGCGGCCGCCGCAAGTGCCGGAAATACAGGTGAAATCGTTCACGTCATAAATGGTTTGGCGGAAATAGCTGCCGGAAAGCAGCAGGTCTTCCATCGGGCGGTAAGTGAAACCAATTTCGGCATTGCGCGAACGCTCGGCTTTTAAGTCGTCTTGCACCACCAGATTGCGGGCATTGGCAATCGCCACTTCATACAGGCGCGGGCTGCGGCTGGCGTAGCTTAAGCCGGCGTTGAGCGAGAGCTTGTCGTTGACATCGTAAATCAGGCCGAGGCTGGGGTTGAGCTGGCCGTCGGAGGCTTTTTGGCCGCCGGAAGTGTGCAGATTGAAATAATCGTAGCGCATGCCGGTGGTCAGCGTGACCGGATCCAGATTCCAGATGCCTTCCAGATAAACGCCGTAGTCTTTTTTCTGCTCGTTTTGGGCGGCCGAGCCGTTGGCTGAAGGTTTGCCTTCTTGGCTGCGCCAGTTCACGCCGTATTTCAGGGTGTGGCGCTCAAACAGGGCGCTGTCGAGGTTTAAGTTCGCGCCGTGAGTGAGCACTTCGGTGGTGCTGCCTAATTCTTCGCGGCTGTTTTCCAAGCGGTAAACATTGGCTTGCATTTTGTCGACAAAGCCCATATCGCCGCCTTTAAATTCCAGATTGGTGGTGTTTTGGGTGGTGATGCGGTAGCGCGGGTCGTTGTTGGCGGTATTCGGCTCGCCGTTGGGCAGCAGTACGTTGGAGAAATCGAATTCTTCACGCAGTGCGCGCTCGCCGTAGTATTTTTCTTGGCGGTGGCTCAGTTCGAGGCGATTGTCTTCATTGAAGCGGTAACCGGCTTTGGCCAGCAGGCCGCGCGAACCGAGTGCGCTGTTGAGCACTTTGTCGTCGTCGGCCAGATTGCGGTAGTGTTTGCCGCCGCGGTAGTCGCGCTCATTAATCCAGTTGGCGGCCACCAAACCATCGAAACCGGCGGCTTCGCCATAAGCAGCCAAACCGCGCGACCAGCCTTTATTGCTGCTGACACCGGCGTTCAGTTTAAAACCGGCTTGCTGGCCGTCGCGCAGCAAATCGCGTGCTTCTACCGTTTCGGCCACAATCGCGCCGCTGGTGGCGCCGATACCGGCGGAAGCCTGGCCGGTACCTTTTTGTACCGCCACCACTTTCACGAGCTCGGGATCAAACTGAAAGCGGCTGTTGTGGTGGAAAATCTGGGTGTCGGAATAGGTGTCGTCCACTTTAAAATCGATTTGGTCTTGCCCCATGCCGCGGATGTTGACCCATTGCGACTGGCCGGTGCCGCCGCCGAAGCTGATGGCCGGCTCGTTGAACAGCACTTTTTTCAAATCGGTGGCGGTGCTTTCTTCCAGGCTTTTGATGTTGACGCGGTGGGTGGAGGTGAGGCCTTCGCCTTTAACGTGAATGGTTTCCAACTGGGTAGGCTCGGGATCGGCTGCATGAGCAAAACCGGCGGCCAAGGCGAGCGGCAACAAGCGTAACGGCAGAGTAGGGGTGGTGCGCATAAACGGATAGTCCTTATTGAGAGATAGCACTAAGCGGATGATCGCTTTGCAAAGTTCACAAGTAAAATCGTTAAGAATAATAAAGGCCGATAACGGTATCGTCAATAGTATTGATAATAATTCGTATTAAATTTATGGTGTCGAGCGAACGGTGTTCAGAGCTTGAAAACAAGCGAACGCTTGCTAAAGGAATGAAATTGCGCTGAAAAAAATTTGGCGGCTACTCTTGAATTTGGCCGCCGTTAACCTTATGTAGGTGGCGTTGATTCATCAAACGCCCTGTTTTGCAGGGCTACTTGTTTATTTCAAGGCGGCGGGCAGGTTTGTGCTGCCGTCCACCTACATTTATCTATCTGGAGAACCATTATGAGCATTCGTCCTTTACACGACCGCGTGGTCGTTAAGCGTGTGGAAGCAGAAGAAAAAACCGCATCCGGCATCGTATTGCCGGGCGCTGCTGCGGAAAAACCCGATATCGGCGAAGTGGTTGCGGTGGGCGAAGGCCGTCGCAACGAAGCCGGCGAGCGCGTGGCTTTGGATGTGAAAGTCGGCGATAAAGTATTGTTCGGCAAATACAGCGGCCAAAGCGTGAAAGTCGGCGGCGAAGAGCTGTTGGTAATGCGCGAAGAAGATATTTTCGGCATCGTAGATTAAACCTACTTAAACCTGATTGAATGCCTGTCTGAAACGTTTTTAGCTTTTCAGACAGGCATATCGAAATAATTGATTTGGAGATGAAAATGGCAGCAAAAGATGTTCAGTTCGGCAATGAAGTCCGCCAAAAAATGGTTAAAGGCGTCAACGTATTGGCTGATGCGGTAAAAGTAACTTTGGGCCCGAAAGGCCGCAACGTGGTGTTGGATCGCGCATTCGGCGGCCCGCACATCACCAAAGACGGTGTCACCGTAGCCAAAGAAATCGAATTGAAAGACAAATTCGAAAACATGGGCGCGCAAATGGTGAAAGAAGTCGCTTCTAAAACCAACGATGTGGCCGGTGACGGCACCACCACCGCCACTGTATTGGCACAAGCCATCGTGGCCGAAGGCATGAAATACGTAGCCGCCGGTATGAACCCGACCGATCTGAAACGCGGTATCGACAAAGCCGTGGTGGCTTTGGTGGACGAGTTGAAAAACATTGCCAAAGCGGTGCCGGAAAAATCGAAAGAAATCGCCCAAGTGGCTTCGATTTCCGCCAACTCTGATGAATCCATCGGCGAAATCATCGC
>CALFOA010000092.1 GCA_937919795.1 uncultured Neisseria sp. | reverse complement strand
GGCCTTGCGGGTAGTTGTAGGTGCGGATGCGCTCGCTGCGGTCGCCGCTGCCGATGAGCGATTTGCGTTCCGCCGCTTCTTTCGATTGCGCTTCGCGCTTCTGCATATCGTTGAGGCGGGCGGCCAACACTTTCATCGCCTGCGCTTTATTGGCGTGTTGCGAACGACCGTCCTGGCATTCGACCACCATGCCGGAGGGCAGGTGGGTGATGCGCACCGCCGAATCGGTTTTGTTGATGTGCTGGCCGCCGGCGCCGGATGCGCGGAAGGTGTCGATGCGCAAATCGGCGGGGTTTAATTCGATTTCTTCCAGTTCGTCGGCTTCGGGCATCACCGCTACGGTGCAGGCGGAGGTGTGGATGCGGCCTTGGCTTTCGGTGGCGGGTACGCGCTGCACGCGGTGGCCGCCGGATTCAAATTTGAGGCGGCTGTATGCGCCCAGCCCGATGATGCGGGCGATCACTTCTTTATAGCCGCCCAAATCGCTCTCGCTGGCGGATACGATTTCCACCTGCCAGCGGTTGCGTTCGGCAAAACGGCTGTACATCCGCAGCAAATCACCGGCAAACAGCGCGGCTTCGTCGCCGCCGGTACCGGCGCGCACTTCGATAAAGATGTTTTTGTCGTCGTCGGCATCTTTGGGCAGCAGCAGTTTTTGCAGTTCGAGGTCTAGAGTGTCGATTTTGTTTTTCGCTGCTTCGATTTCTTCGGCGGCAAATTCTTTCATTTCGGGGTCGGACAGCATGGTTTCCGCCTCGGCCAAATCGCTTTCGGCCTGACGATACTGCTGAAACACTTCCACCACCGGCGTGATTTCGGCGTGCTCTTTGTTGAGTTTGCGGTAGTTATCCATATCGGAGGTGGCTTCGGGGGAGCCCAGCAGATGGGTGACTTCTTCGAGGCGGTCGGCCAGTTGTTGTAATTTATCCAGCAAAGAGGGTTTCATGATGGGCTCGCGGCGGGGTTTGAGACGAAAGAGGAGGATTTTAACATAGATGGGGAAGGGGAAGGTTTGGGGCTTGTTTTTTCAGACAGGCATAATGGTTTGAATCTCAACTTATCTTGTGCTGAACATAAATGCCTGTCTGAAAAAATGTTTCAGACAGGCATTTTAAAAACGCTAAACGTTTAAACGATTTCGGCTTTTTCGATCACAACCGGTTCGGTCGGTACGTCGTCGTGCATGCCGTGGCGGCCGGTGGAAACCTTCTCGATGGCATCTACCACATCAAAACCGTCGGTCACTTTGCCGAACACCGCATAGCCCCAGCCGTGCATGCTCGGGGAGGTGTGGTTGAGGAAGTCGTTGTCTTTGGTGTTGATGAAGAATTGAGCAGAAGCGGAATGCGGCGCCATGGTACGTGCCATCGCGATGGTGTATTTGTCGTTTTTCAGGCCGTTTTGCGCTTCGTTTTGGATGGATTCGCGGGTTTCTTTTTCTTTCATGTTGGGGGTCATGCCACCGCCTTGGATCATGAAGTTGGGGATCACGCGGTGAAAAATCACGCCGTCGTAGAAGCCGTCTTTAACGTATTGTTCGAAGTTGGCGGCGGTAATCGGGGCTTTTTCGTGATCCAGCTCGAGGGTGATCACGCCTTTGTTGGTGGTTAATTTAATCATGTGGGGCTCCTTTTGTTTTGAACGGGTAAGTTCAAAAGATGGGGAAAGACAGGCAGAGTTCAAGGTCTGCCATAAAATAAAACGCACCGTGTGGGTTTACACGGTGCGTGCAGGTTTTTAGCTGTGACGATCCAGCCAGCGTTCGGCATCCAAGGCGGCTTGGCAGCCGGAAGCGGCGCTGGTGATGGCCTGGCGGTAGGTGTGGTCTTTTACGTCGCCAGCAGCCCATACGCCGTCGATGTTAGTAAGGCCGACGTTGTCACCGGTACCGCCTTGGGTTTTCAGGTAGCCGGTTTCGTCCATATCAAGCTGGCCTTTAAAGAGGTCGGTGTTCGGTTTGTGGCCGATGGCGATGAACACGCCTTTTACCGCGATGTCTTCGGTGTGGCCGTCGTTGTATTTCAGGCGGGCGCCGGTTACGCCGCTGTCGTCGCCGAGGATGTCGTCCAAGTTGGCGTTGAGCTTGAGGATGATTTTGCCTTCTTCTACGCGCTGCATTAATTTATCGACCATGATTTTTTCGGCGCGGAAGCTGTCGCGGCGGTGGATCAGGGTAACGGTGTTGGCGATGTTGGCCAAGTAGAGCGCCTCTTCAACGGCGGTATTGCCGCCGCCGACTACGGCTACGTCTTGTTTCTTATAGAAGAAACCGTCGCAAGTGGCGCAAGCGGATACGCCTTTGCCGGCAAACACTTCTTCGCCTTTGATGCCGAGGTATTTGGCGGAAGCGCCGGTGGCGATAATCAGGGCATCGCAAGTGTAGGTGCCCATGTCGCCTTTGAGGGTGAACGGGCGGTTTTGCAGGTCGGCTTCTTGGATGTGGTCGAAAATGATTTCGGTACCGAAGCGCTCGGCGTGGGCGAGGAAGCGCGCCATCAAATCGGGGCCTTGTACGCCATCGGCATCGGCCGGCCAGTTGTCCACTTCGGTGGTGGTCATCAGTTGGCCGCCTTGTGCCAGGCCGGTGATGATTACGGGATTCAGGTTGGCGCGGGCGGCGTACACGGCTGCGGTGTAGCCGGCGGGGCCGGAACCTAAAATAATCAGTTTGTGGTGTTGGGTTTCGCTCATGCTGGCTCCTTAGAGGAAGAGGAATAATTTCAGACAGGCTTATTCTACTATGAAAATGCCTGTCTGAAAGGGTGTTGCTCGGGGTGATAGTTAATGTTTATGCGGGGTATTGCTGCCGCAGTAAACACCTAGTGATTAACGACGACGACCGAAACCGCGGCTCATACCGCTGCGGCGCGGCTGTTGGTAATTCGGCTGCGCTTGGTTGGTGGGGCGGTAAGTGTTGGCATTGCTTTGGCGGTTTTGCTGCTGGCCTTGGGCGGCTTGTTGGCGCGGGCTCAGGCTGTTGGGCGCTTGTGGGCTGCGGCCGCGGTATTGCTGTGCGTATTGGGTGCGCACTTGTTGTGCAGCCGGGCTGTTGGCGGGCGCTTTACTGAATTTGTTGGCTAAGGCGTTGCCGATAAAGGCACCGGCGGCGGCACCGATCAGGCTTTGCAGAAACCAGCTGCCGGTGGATTGATCATACACATATTGCTGGCCGTCGGTACCGGTAACGGTTTCGCCTTGCTGGCCTTGCGCTTGCGCTTCGGGCGACAGGGTTTCGTTAACGGCATCGGCGTTCAGTTGATAAACGGTGTTGTCTTCCTGGTTGCCTTGCGAGGCTTGCAGCTGGGCGATTTGTTCTTGCTGAGCTTTGAGCTGCTGCTCAAGCTGGGCTTGTTTGTTGTCGCCGCAAGCAGCTAAGGTGAGGGAAGTGGCGGCGGTCAGTAAAACCAGATAGCGTTTCATAAATTCGGTTCTCTCGTAGAAGGGTTTGGAGTGGTGGCTTAATTGGGGATGGCTTGTTTCAAATTCAAGCGCTTGGGCGAAGATCGAGGTTGTTCTGTTGCGATTGCGCCCAAATATTGCATTATACCGTGTATTGTTGGTTCGCCCTAATCACAGGATCGGGTGAAATGTTTTATAATAAATACTTTATGAGTTTTCTAAGGTTGATGCCTGTCTGAAAAGGCGTATCGTTTTTTTCAGACAGGCATTGCCATCACATTACGCTTTGCTCTATATGATGAATAAAATTACCCCTTCACTTTCCCGCCGTGATTTGCTGCTGGCCGGCAGCGCGGCTTTGCTGTTGCCGCAGTGGGCACATGCCGGTGCGCAGCGCGAGGAAACGCTGTCTGACGACGTAGCTTCGGTGATGCGCAGTTCGGTAGATAATGTTAACCCTGCACGGCTGGTGTTTGCCAATGCGCAAGAGGGCGAGCGTTGGCTCTCGGCGATGTCGTCCCGCTTGGCGCGCTATGTGCCCAGTGAAGCCGAGCGTCGCCGTTTGCTCACCAATATCCAATATGAATCGGTTCGCGCCGGGCTGGACCCCCAAATGGTGCTGGGCTTGATTGAGGTGGAAAGTGCGTTCCGCCAATATGCGATCAGCGGGGTCGGCGCGCGCGGTTTGATGCAGGTGATGCCGTTCTGGCAGCGCTATATCGGCCGCACTTCGCATAATCTGTTCGACATCCGCACCAATTTGCGTTACGGCTGCACCATTTTGCGCTACTACCGCGACCGCGAAAACGGCAATGTTACCCGCGCGCTGGCGCGTTACAACGGCAGCCTCGGCCAGATGAAATACCCCAATGCGGTCATCGGCGCTTGGCGCAATCGTTGGCAGTGGGGGTAGGGTGATTCAAATCTCGTCATACTCGGGCTTGACCCGAGTATCTTTGTTATTTCTTAAGTAACGGGGAGA
>CALFOA010000091.1 GCA_937919795.1 uncultured Neisseria sp. | reverse complement strand
GCCACCGCGCCCCCACCGGCGTGTTTGCCCACGGCTTCTTAACCGTGGACGGCCATAAAATGTCGAAATCGCGCGGCACCTTCATCACCGCCCGCTCGTATCTCGAACAAGGCCTGAACCCCGAGTGGATGCGCTATTACATCGCCGCCAAACTCAACAGCAAAATCGAAGACATCGATTTGAACTTAAACGACTTTATCGCCCGCGTAAACAGCGATTTGGTCGGCAAATACGTCAACATCGCCGCCCGCGCCGCCGGTTTTATCGCCAAGCGTTTTGATGGCCGTCTGAAAGACGTTACCAACAGCGAATTGCTGGCCAAACTCGCCGCCCAAAGCGAAGCCATCGCCGCCGACTACGAAGCCCGCGAATACGCCAAAGCCCTGCGCGAAATCATGGCGCTGGCCGATGTGGTAAACGAATACGTGGACGCCAACAAGCCGTGGGAATTGGCCAAACAAGAAGGCCAAGATGCGCGCCTGCATGAAGTGTGCAGCGAACTGATCAACGCCTTCGCCATGCTCACCGCCTACCTCGCGCCGGTGTTGCCGCAAACCGCCGCCAATGCCGCCGCCTTCCTGAATCTGCCCGCCATCACTTGGGCAAACACAAGCAATACCTTGGGCGAACACGCCATCAACCAATACGAACATTTAATGCAACGAGTGGAGCAAAAACAAGTGGATGATTTAATCGAAGCCAACAAACAAAGCATCGCCCCCGCCGCCGAAGCGGCAGCTGCCGAAACCTCTGCCTACGCCCCAGTGGCCGAACAAGCCAGTTTCGACGACTTTATGAAAATCGATATGCGCGTGGCCAAAGTATTGAACTGCGAAGCGGTAGAAGGCAGCACCAAACTGTTGAAATTCGACCTCGATTTCGGCTTTGCCAAACGGATTATTTTCTCCGGCATCGCTGCCTCTTACCCCAACCCCGCCGAACTCAACGGCCGCATGGTGATCGCCGTCGCCAACTTCGCCCCGCGCAAAATGGCCAAATTCGGCGTATCCGAAGGCATGATTCTTTCCGCCGCCACGGCTGACGGTAAATTGAAGCTGTTGGATGTGGATGCCGGGGCGCAGCCGGGGGATAAGGTGGGTTAAGTTTATTTCTAGGAGATTAAGCTATTTGCTTTAGCCAGTAGATTTTCGTGAAAGCCGTCTGAATGAGGACGGCTTTTTGCTGGGAAGTGAACTTTTCAAACTTTTTCTTTTGTTGGTTTAGGTAAGCGAAAAGCGAATCAAATTATTTTAGTTAACTTTATTAAAATTAATTGCTTGCATGAATTTAAGGACAATGGCATGATTGTTGTGGTAGCTGATAAATTGGAGATATTAGGCGATATTGGGCTAGGTGAGTGTGGGTAGCCGTCAAAATTTTGATAATGTTTAGATTTTTTTGAAAAAAGAGCATTTATTTTGAAAATCAGAGGAGTATGTGTAAAGATGAGAAAAGAAAGATGGCTTTTTGATGTGTTGCTTTTCTTTGTCACTTTGTTGTGTGCTACCACCATCAAGGGACAAAGTGCTTGTGATGTTTTGGGGGCATTGTTCCTAACCGCATTGATACGTATGGTATGGACAGTTATGGTGAAATTATTGTGTGATGGTAAATCAACCAATAAGTCAATTGTATTGATAGTGGTGATGATGTTGCTGGTTTCGGCATTAATTAGTAGTTTGGATGGTAATCTAAAGTATGGAGTAGTGTATGGGTTAGTGGGTGGTTACATTGGTGGTCGATTAATAACACATCTGATGCCTTAAACAATTGGACTTAAGTATCGCAGTAAAAAAAGTGATACGTGTGTGAAGCCGGGAGATAAAGTAGGCTAATACCCTTATTGTAAAAGCTGCCTGAATCATCAGATTCAGGCAGCTTGTTTATCAAAAATTTTTGAGGTGAAAAAAGATGCCGTTAAAAAAATATTGCTTCATCTTATTGCTGCTGCCCATCAACGCGTGGGCGTGTGTGTTGCACGGGGCAGAGGATTATTTTTTCCGCATTCACGACTGCGACGACAACGGCTCGCTCAGTTTGCAGGAATGGCGACAGGTGAAAACTGTTTATCCTGATGCGGAACTGGTGTTGTCGTTCAAAGCGGGCAGTCGCGCCGAGTTTGTGCGTTTAGACCGCAACAAAAACGGTAAGCTGGAACCGGCCGACCAAGATTGGCGGCAGTTGATCCGCTATGGGCAATATCATCCTTGTATTTGCCGCAGTTATCCGTGTGGTAAGTGATGGATAAAGCCGGTTGGTTGGGGATAAAAACTAAAATGCCTGTCTGAAAAAAGAGCGAAGCGAGTTTCTGCGAAGCTAAAAAACCTTTCAGACAGGCATTTTAGTTTTTATTCCCCCAACACCTGCCGCCGAAAAGAAGCCTCTATTTTCTCGCTTTCCAAGCCCGTCATAATAATCACCAGTTGCGAATCATGCGGTTCGTACGGCCATTGAGTTAAGTGTTGAGGCGGGTAAATCATGTGCTGTACGCCGTTGATTAACACCGGATAGTCTTCGTCGATATTCAGAATGCCTTTAATCCGCAACACCGATTGACCGTGTACATGCAGTAGCGCGGAGAGCCAGACGCCGAAGGCCGTCCAATCAATCGGTTCGCTGATGCGTAGCGCCAGCGAATGCACGCCGCCGTGGGCGGTGATGTTGGGTGCGCGGTAGCTCGTGCCGGCGGGGTGGCTGACGGCGGGCAGTTCGGCGAAATCGGGCAGGGCATCGTTTAAGCTGTGGCGCAAGATGGTGATGCCGGGCAGAAGGGCGTTCAAACGGTTTTCCAAGGTAGTGGCTGCCTCGGGTGCCAGATCGGTTTTGCTGATCAGCAATACATCGGCGGCGGAAACCTGCTGCGTCCAGATGCGGTTGCCGCTGTCGGCCATTTCGTTGCCGTTGACCGCATCGACTACGGTAATGGTGCGCGCGACGGCGAGCTGGTGGGTGAGCATTGGATCGGCCTGAATGGTGGCGACAATCGGCGTCGGCTCAGCCAAGCCGGTGGTTTCGATCACGATTTTTTGAAACGGCGGCACGCGCTGGGCGGCGCGGGCGTCGAGTAGTTCAACCAGCGTTTCTTTCAATTCGCCGCGTATCTGGCAGCACAAACAGCCGGAATCGAGCAGCACGACATTTGGCGAAATCGGCGCCACCAGTTGCTGGTCGATGCCGACTTCGCCAAATTCGTTAATCAGCACGGCGGTGTCGCCGTAGTTTTCCTGCGCCAGCATTTTTTGCAGCACGGTAGTTTTGCCGGAGCCGAGAAAACCGGTGAGTAGGGTAACGGGAATGGGCATAACGATTCTAAGCTCGCAAAGGGTCGAACGGTCTGCCGCTGATGCTTTCCACCGCCAGCCAGATTTCGCTCAGGTTTTCGGCCAGTGCGGTTTTGCCGGTGGCGCCGCTCAATTGATATTGTACGCCCTGCCAGTCGCTCACTTTGATGTGGTGCGGTGCGAGCAGGCGGTTGATGAGGGTGATGCGGTGCGTGCGCAGGCGTCGTCGTTGGATGCTGTCGCTGCTTTGTTCACCGTTGTTTTCGAGGCGGGTGGCCCAGTGGGCTTCTTCGCCGAACATGCCGCATAGTCCGCACATGGGGTTTCCTTGGGTAATCAAGAGTTGGGAAAAATGCCTATCTGAAAACGGTTTCAGACAGGCATTCTGGAACCTTTGCAAAATTAAAACCTGCGTCATACTCGGGCTTAGACCCGAGTATCTTTTTGTTTCTTAAGGGAGGCGAGATACTCGGGTCAAGCCTGAGTATGACGGAACCCATCAAATCATTTCAACAAAGGTCATTCATTCTGCTTTACCACTGGCGCGGGTTGCGGGCGATAAAGTCGTCGGCGATTTGGTCAAAGGTACACCATTGCACGCCTTCGTGGCTGTTGATGTATTCGATCAGCCGCTCGTGCATCATCAGCACTTGCGGGCGGCCGGATACGTCGGGGTGGATGGTCATGGTGAACACGGCGTAATCGTGTTCGCGGTATACCCAATCGAACTGGTCGCGCCACATTTGCTCGATGTCGCGCGGGTTCACAAAACCGTGGCTGTTGGGCGATTTTTTGATGAACATCATCGGCGGTAAATCGTCCAGATACCAGTTAGCGGGGATTTCCACCAGCGGGGTTTCTTTGCCGCGCTGCAAGGGTTTCATCCAGTGATCGGGGTGTTTGGAATAGTCGATTTTGGTCCAGCTGTCGCCCACGCGCACGTAATAGGGGTGGAAATCGTTGTGCATCAGCGAGTGGTCGTATTTGATGCCGCGTTCCAGCAGCAATTCGTTGGTGACCGGGCTGAATTCCCACCACGGGGCAACGTAGCCGGTGGGGCGTTTGCCGGCCAGCTCGGTAATCAATTCCAGCGAGCGGTCGAGCACGGCGGTTTCCTGCTCGCGGGTCATCGCAATCGGGTTTTCGTGGCTGTAGCCGTGCATGCCGATTTCGTGGCCGCGGCGGGCAACTTCTTTCATTTGTTCGGGGAAGGTTTCGACCGAGTGGCCGGGGATAAACCAAGTGGTTTTCAGATTGTATTTGTCGAATAAATCGAGCAGGCGCGGGGCGCCGACTTCACCGGCAAACAGGCCGCGGGAGATGTCGTCGGGGCTGTCTTCACCGCCGTATGAGCCGAGCCAGCCGGCGACGGCGTCCACATCAATACCATAGGCTACCAAGATTTTCTTTGCCATTGCTACTCTCCTGTGTTTGCGCCGGGGCACACGGGCGATGCGGTTGGGCGCGTGGGGTACTGCTTGCCCGTTGGATAGCGTTTGGGTTGTCGACAGCTTGAAAGGCCTGTCTGAACAACAGATGATGTGGTGTGGGTTTGTGTAGAGTATTTATTACTAAATAATAGGGTTGTTTGGCTGGTTTGTGAACCGTCTTTACTTGATTTATTTTTTTCAGACAGGCATTTAGCAATTTAAAAACGCTGTGCATTGAGCGGCTGATCGCCGGTGAGCAGGCGGGCGAACTCGCGGCCGGCGGCCAATACGGTTTCTTCGTGCCCAACGGGGGCGGATACCATCAGCGCGGCGGGCAGGCCATTGCGGTTGAGGCCGGTGGGCAGGGAGAGGCTGGGCATATCGAGAAAACTGGTGGCCATGGTATTGCGCAGAATTTGCTGGTTGCAGGCGAAGAAATAGTCTTGGTCTTGTTCCAAGCGCGCCAACGGCGGCGCATCGATGGCGGTGGTGGGCATCAGCAGCAGCGCGCCGGCCAGTTCGGCGGCGATGTCTTGCTGCAAGCGGCTGCGCCAAGCCAAAAGCTCACACAGATTTTGCGGCGGATAGGCTTGATTGGAAAGCAGCCGTTTCGCCACCCGTTCGTCCATCAGCGCGGCTTGCGCCAGCGAATCTTGATGCAACTGCCAGGCTTCGAGGCCGATGAGCGTGCCGTATTGGTTAAATAATTCGGGGATGCGGTTGAGCGACGGGAGCGGCTGGCGGATGATTTCCACCCCGGCCTGTTGCAGTTTGCGGATGCTGTCTTCAAACGCTTGGGCGATTTGGGGTTCGACGGCTTCGCTGTACAAGCCTTCCGGCACTATCGCTTTGAAATGCCTGTCTGAAACGCGGTCGGCATCCACTGCAAACGCCTGCATCACGGTGCAGATGTCGGCAACGGTGTGCGCCAGCGGGCCGATGCTGTCGAGCGTGGTCGAGAGCGGCCAAACGCCGATGCGGGAAAGACGGCCGGAGCCGGGTTTGAAACCGGCCAAACCGTTGAGGGCGGCGGGAATGCGGACAGAGCCGGAAGTATCGGTGCCCATGCTGTACGGCACGATGCCCAAGGCCACCGATAAGGCCGCGCCGCTGGAAGAGCCGCCGGGTGCCAGCGCTTCGCTTTGCGACCAGGCATTGGCCGGGGTGCCGAAATGCGGATTTAAGCCCAAGCCGGAAAAGGCGAACTCGGTGAGGTTGGTGCGCCCCAACGATACGGCGCCGATGCTTTCCAGCAGCGCAACGGCAACGGCATCCTGTGCTTTCGGCGCCGCTTGTGCGGTGGTTAGGCTGGCGGCGCGGGTAACTTCGCCCGCTTGGTCGAACAAATCTTTCCAACTGAGCGGAATACCGTCGAGCAAGCCCAGCGCTTGCTTATTTTGCCAACGCGCCGTCGCCGCCTGCGCCGCCTGCCGCGCGCGCGATTCGGTGAGGCGGATAAACACGGAATCCGCCTCTTGCGCACGTTGCAGGCTGTGATCCAGCAAGGCGCGCGGGGTTAACGAACCTTCGGCAAAAGCAGCCTGAATTTGGGAGAGGGTGGCGATAGGCGGCAGTTTCATGGCGGATTCCTTTTGGATAGGGTGGCAATGAAAAGTGGATAATTTATAACAGTATAGAGCGAAACTGCCGCTTGTGGTTCGTCCGTTAGCCGACAATATCCGCCCAACTCAAACCGAAGCGCGCCAAGTATTTGCGCAAACGGTCGCTGTCGTTGGGGGTGGCGCGGGCATTGCGGGATACGTTGAACAACGCGCGGCCGGCTTCGGCCATGTTTTTATGTTTCCGGCACAGGGTAATCACGTTTTCCAACTGCATTTGGTCGAACAAATCTAAATGTTCGGTATTTTTTAAAAGATGATGCCAATCTTTTTCAGACGGCCTGTTTACTGATAGGCCGTCTGAAAACTCTGTTTCCTGCTGCCATAACCATGCCAGCCGCTGAATTTCTGCTTCCACCAATTCGGTTTGTATCCGCCCCTGCGGTGCCAGCGTCGCCAGCCGCATCATGCTGGCGGCCAAATCGCGAAAGTTGCCGCGCCACAAGGCTTGGTCGGACAAGGCGAAATCAAGATAGGCGGCGTAGGCTTCTTTATTGAAACGGGTGGTGCGCCCCAATTCCTGCGATACCAGCGCTAATTGGTGCTCGATATTCGGTTCGATGTCTTCGCGCCGCTCGGTGAGCGCGGGCAGGGTGTATTGCCAGATATTGATGCGGGCGAACAAGTCTTCGCGGAAACGGCCGGCGCGTACTTCTTGGCGCAAATCGCGGTTGGTACCGGCAATCAGCTGGAAATCGCTGGCCACTTCGCTGTCGCTGCCAACCGGATAAAAGTGTTTTTCTTCAATCGCTTTGAGCAGCATGGTTTGTTCGTCTAAGCCCAGCTCGCCGATTTCGTCTAAAAACAAAATGCCTTTATCGGCGGTTTTCAGCCAACCTTCGCGCTTGTCGGCCGCGCCGGTGAACGCGCCTTTTTTGTGGCCGAACAAGGCCGAGGCGGCACCGTCGCCGCGCAAGGTGGCGCAGTTCACATCAACAAAACGCCCGCTGATCAGATGGCGCGCTTTTTTCAATTCGTAAATCCGCTTGGCCAGCATCGATTTGCCCGCGCCGGTGGGGCCGTTGAGCAGAATTGGCGAGGGTGAATTGAGCGCCACCTGCTCGATTTCGGCAATCATGCGGTTAAACGCCGGGTTGCGGGTGGCAATGCCGCTTTTCAGATAGCGCACCGCATCGTCGCGCACCGCTTCTAGGCGTTTGGCCAGCGCATCGTAGCGGGCTAAGTCCAAATCGATGATTTCATAGCTGCCGACATCACCGGCCACCATATTGCGCCGCTGGTTTTTCGGCGGTGCGGTCTGCATCAATACGCTGGGAATCTGGCGGCTTTCCACCAGCAAAAACAGGCAAATCT